>NZ_JBHYZV010000012.1:0-18883 GCF_042753905.1 Streptomyces sp. NPDC059248
CCCTGGACCCCTCCGCCGGGCGGCGGGCGGCCCGGGCTCGCGGCCGTGGGCTCGGACCGCAGGCCCGGCGGCGGGCCGGGACCGCTGCCCGGGGCCCAGGTCAGGCACTGGATCGAGATCAACGGCACCCGCCACCAGATCTCCCGCCCGACGCTCGTCCTGGGCCGCAGCACCGAAGCCGATGTCCGGATCGACGACCCCGGCGTCTCCCGCCGGCACTGCGAGATCCGGACCGGAACGCCCTCGACGATCCAGGATCTGGGATCCACCAACGGCATCGTGGTGGACGGGCAGCACACCACGCGCGCTACGCTCCGCGACGGCTCGCGGATCGTCGTGGGCAGCACCACCATCGTTTACCGGCAAGCCGAAGGGTGAAGCGGGGGCAATGTCAGAGCTGACCCTTACGGTCATGCGGTTGGGTTTCCTGGCCGTTCTGTGGCTGTTCGTCATCGTGGCCGTGCAGGTCATCCGCAGCGACCTGTTCGGTACGCGGGTCACCCAGCGGGGATCGCGCCGGGGCACCGAGCCGCGCGCCCAGCAGCGCCAGGCCGCCCCGGCGGCCCCGCCGCCGCAGCGCCAGCAGCAGCCACCGCAGTCCGGCGGCCGCCAGCGGCGCGGCGCCCCGACCAAGCTGATCGTGACGGAGGGCACCCTCACGGGGACGACGGTGGCGCTCCAGGGCCAGACGATCGCCCTGGGCCGGGCCCACGACTCCACGATCGTGCTGGACGACGACTACGCGTCCAGCAGGCATGCCAGGATCTACCCGGACCGTGACGGCCAGTGGATCGTCGAGGACCTCGGGTCCACCAACGGCACCTATCTCGACCGGACCCGGCTCACCACGCCGACCCCGATTCCGCTGGGCGCGCCGATCCGTATCGGCAAGACCGTCATCGAGCTGCGGAAGTAGATACGACCAATGACAGCGCGCGAGCGGAGCGAGCGAGCCGCGGTCCCCTCGGCGGACCGGGGCGGGCTCCCGACCGGAGGGTGGGCAGTGTGGCAAGAGACCGGCTGTACCCCGATCCAGGTTCACCGGGGCAGGTGCGTATGAGTCTGTCTCTGCGCTTCGCCGCCGGATCCCACAAGGGCATGATCCGCGAGGGGAACGAGGACTCCGGCTACGCCGGTCCCCGCCTGCTCGCGATCGCCGACGGCATGGGCGGCCAGGCGGCCGGCGAGGTCGCGTCCTCCGAGGTCATCTCGGCGCTCGTCGGGCTCGACGACGACGTCCCCGGGTCCGACATCATCACGGCCCTCGGTACGGCGGTCCAGCGCGCCAACGAGCAGCTGCGGCTGATGGTCGAGGAGGACCCCCAGCTGGAGGGCATGGGCACCACGTTGACCGCCCTGCTCTGGACCGGGCAGCGGCTCGGTCTGGTGCACGTCGGCGACTCCCGCGCGTATCTGCTGCGCGACGGGGTGCTCACCCAGATCACCCAGGACCACACCTGGGTGCAGCGGCTGGTCGACGAGGGCCGGATCACCGAGGAGGAGGCCACCACCCATCCGCAGCGCTCCTTGCTGATGCGCGCGCTGGGCAGCGGTGACCACGTCGAACCCGATCTGTCGATCCGCGAGGTCCGCGCCGGGGACCGCTATTTGGTCTGCTCCGACGGTCTGTCGGGGGTGGTGTCCCACCAGACGATGGAGGACACCCTCGCCAGCTACCAGGGCCCGCAGGAGACCGTCCAGAACCTGATCCAGCTCGCCCTGCGCGGCGGCGGACCCGACAACATCACCTGCATCGTCGCCGACGTCCTCGACACCGACACCGGTGAGGCGACGGCGGAGCACCTCAGCGACATCCCGGTCGTCGTCGGCGCGGTCGCCGAGAACCAGTACCCGCTGAACGACGGCGGCGCGATGCAGACCCCGGCCGGGCGCGCGTCCGGCCTGGGCCGCCCGGCCCCGCAGCAGGGGGGCTTCGGCCCGCCCGGCAGCGGCGGCTACGGCGGCCGGGCGCCCGACGGCAGCCAGGAGTCGTACGACGGCTTCGACGAGTACGACGGCGACCTCGCCAAGCCGCGCTCCGCGGGCCGGGTGTGGTTCGGCCGGACGCTGATCGGCGTCCTGGCGCTGGCGGTCGTCGGCGGCGCGCTGTACGGCGGCCACCGCTGGACGCAGACGCAGTACTACATCGGTACGAAGGACGGCCATGTCGCCCTCTACCAGGGCATCGACCAGGACCTGGGGTGGGTGTCGCTCTCCAAGGTGAAGAAGGACCACCCGGAGATCGAACTCAAGTACCTGCCGCCGTACCAGCAGAAGCAGGTCGAGGGCGCCCTTCCCCAGGACAGCCTCGACCGGGCCAGGACCAAGATCGAGGAACTGTCCCTCCAGGCCGGCGCCTGCCGGAAGAACGAGGAGCGCCGCGCGGTGGCCGCCGCCAACGCCGAGAAGGCCGAACAGGCGAAGAAGGCCGAAGAGGCCGCGAAGAACGCCGAGAAGCCCGCCGCGGGCGACCGGAAAACGACCGACAAGCCGCCGACCGACGCTTCTCCCGCTCCGGGTCCCACCCTCTCGGAGGAGGAGCAGAAGCTGGCCTCGAACTGCGGTAAGCAGTAACTCAGCCGTAGGGGGCCTTCTCGACCATGAGCGTTGTCACCAACACCACCACGATCGGCGCCATCGACGCGCCGAGCCGACGCAACACCGAGTTGATGCTGCTCGCCATCGCGGTGGCCATCGCGGTGTTCGCGTACGTCAATGTGGGCCTCGCCCTCGACGGCAAGCTGCCCGCGGGCGTCTTCGGCTATACGGCGGGGATCACCCTGCTGGCCACGGTCGCCCATCTCGTGGTGCGCAAGTTCGCCAAGTACGCCGATCCGCTGCTGCTGCCGCTGGCGGTGGTGCTCAACGGCCTCGGCCTGGTGATGATCTGGCGGCTCGACCAGTCCAAGCGGCTGATCCAGCGGGCCGAGGGGGCTTGGGGATCGTTCTCGCCCGACGCCCCCAAGCAGATGATGTACTCGGCGATCGGTATCGCCCTCTTCGTCGGCGTGCTGCTGCTCCTCAAGGACCACCGGATCCTCCAGCGGTACACGTATATCTCGATGGCGGCGGCGCTGGTGCTGCTGGTGCTGCCGATGTTCTTCCCGGCCCGTAACGGCGCCCGGATCTGGATCAGCCTCGGCCCGATCAACATCCAGCCCGGCGAGTTCGCGAAGATCATTATCGCGGTCTTCTTCTCCGGCTATCTGATGGTGAAGCGGGACGCGCTGGCGCTGGCCAGCCGCCGCTTCCTCGGCCTCTACCTGCCGCGCGGCCGGGACCTCGGCCCGATCCTCGTGGTCTGGGCGATGTCGATCCTCATCCTGGTGTTCGAGACCGACCTCGGTACGTCCCTGCTGTTCTTCGGGATGTTCGTGATCATGCTGTACGTGGCCACGGAGCGGACCAGCTGGATCGTCTTCGGTCTGCTGATGTCCGCGATCGGAGCGGTCGGCGTGGCGTCGATCTCCCCGCACGTCGGCGCCCGCGTCGACGCCTGGCTCGACCCGTTCTCCTGCTTCGAGACCAGCGACGCCTGTGAGCAGATCTCCAACGCGATCATGTCCTTCGGCGCCGGCGGCACCCTCGGCACCGGCCTGGGCCAGGGCAACTCGGATCTGATCGGCTTCGCCGCCAACTCCGACTTCATCCTCTCCACCGTCGGCGAGGAGTTCGGCCTGGCCGGGATGATGGCCTTCCTGATGATCTACGGGCTGATCGTGGAGCGCGGTATCCGTACGGCGCTGGCCGCCCGCGACCCGTTCGGCAAGCTGCTGGCGATCGGCCTCTCCGGCGCCTTCGCCATCCAGGTGTTCGTGGTCGCCGGCGGTGTGATGGGCCTGATCCCGCTGACCGGTATGACGATGCCGTTCGTGGCGGCCGGCGGCTCGTCCGTGATCGCCAACTGGGCGCTGATCGCCATCCTGATCCGGATCAGCGACACGGCGCGCCGCCCGGCCCCCGCGCCCGCTCCCTCCCCCGACGCCGAGATGACCCAGGTGGTCCGACCGTGAACAAGCCCCTGCGCCGGATCGCGATCTTCTGCGGACTGCTCGTCCTCGCCCTGCTGGTGCGCACCAACTGGCTCCAGTACGTGCAGGCGGAGGATCTGAACACCCATGACAAGAACCGCCGGGTGCTGATCGAGCGGTACGCCGACGAACGCGGCAACATCATCGTCGACGGCAAGCCGATCACCGGCTCCGTGAAGACCGACAGCGCCGACTTCGCGTACAAGCGGACCTATGTCAACGGGCCGATGTGGGCGCCGGTGACCGGCTACGCCTCCCAGGTGTTCGGCGCCAACCAGTTGGAGAAGCTGGAGGACGGCATCCTCACCGGCAACTCGGACCAGCTCTTCTTCGACCGCACGATGGCCATGTTCACGGGCGACGAGAAGAAGGGCGGCAATGTCGTCACGACCCTGAACGGGGCCGCGCAGAAGGCCGCCTTCGAGGGCCTGGGCTCCAAAAAGGGCGCGGTCGCCGCGATGGACCCCAAGACCGGCAAGATCCTCGCGCTCGCCTCCACCCCCTCGTACGACCCGAGCGCCTTCGCGGGCAGCTCGAAGAAGGACGAGAAGGCGTGGGCCACGTTGTCCTCGAAGGACAACAAGGAGAAGCCGATGCTCAACCGGGCGCTGCGGGAGGTCTACCCGCCCGGTTCCGTCTTCAAGGTGGTCACGGCGGCGGCGGCGCTGGAGCACGGCAAGGTCGAGGACATCAACGCCGCGACGGACACCGAGGAACCGTACATCCTGCCCAACACCCGTACGCCGATGAAGAACATGGCGAGCGGATGCGAGAACGCGACCCTGAAGTTCGCCCTCCAGATCTCCTGCAACTCGGTCTTCGCCAAGCTCGGTGACGAGGTGGGCCGGGACAAGATGGTGGAGACGGTCAAGAAGTTCGGCTTCAACGACGACGAGCTGGACACCCCGGTCCGGGCCGCGATGTCGCGGTACAACGACACCATGGACCGGCCGGGCAACGCGCTCTCCTCGATCGGCCAGTTCGACACCGCGACCACCCCGCTCCAGATGGCGATGGTCGCGGCGGCGATCGCCAACGACGGCAAGCTGATGAAGCCGTACATGGTCGACCAGCTGGTGGCGCCCAATCTCGATGTCATCTCCAAGACGAAGCCGTCGGAGATGAGCCGTCCCCTCTCGGCGGAGAACGCCCAGCTGGTGCGGGACATGATGGAGAACGTCGTGGAGAACGGCGGCGGCAAGAAGGCCGCGCTCGGCGGCGGTGTGAAGGTGGGCGGCAAGACCGGTACGGCCCAGCACGGCGAGAAGAACTCGAAGCGCCCGTACGCCTGGTTCATCTCCTACGCGATGACAGACGACGGCTCCCCGGTCGCGGTCGCCGTGGTGGTCGAGGACAGCGGCGCCAGCCGTGAGGACATCTCCGGTGGCGGCCTGGCCGCGCCGATCGCCAAGGACGTGATGAAGGCGGTGCTGGACAGCAAGCGGTGACGTACCGCCTCTTCGGGCGAACTCCCCGGACCGGACCGGTGATGTCCGCGGGGGAACCGAGTGCCCGGGTCGTACCGTCTCACCCCCGTAGCCGCGGGCACCCGCGGCGCCCCGCCCGGCCCGTACAGTGGCCCGGCAGGGAGCCGCGCGGTGACGCATCTCACGTCCGGCCCCGATACCTGCACATTGCGATACCGGTCGGGTATCAGCTGAAGGTCACGGGACGATCGGGTGGTATGGGCCCGGTAGCGTGTATCGAGCGGCACACCCACCGGACCGGTTACACGGGTGCGGTGGCGGAGAACGAGTGCAGTGGGGACTGACGGAGAGGGCTGGAACAGTATGGAAGAGCCGCGTCGCCTCGGCGGCCGGTACGAACTGGGCTCGGTGCTCGGCCGTGGTGGCATGGCGGAGGTCTATCTCGCCCACGACACCCGGCTCGGCCGCACCGTCGCCGTGAAGACGCTGCGGGCCGATCTCGCCCGCGACCCGTCCTTCCAGGCCCGGTTCCGCCGTGAGGCCCAATCCGCCGCGTCGCTCAACCATCCGGCGATCGTCGCCGTGTACGACACCGGCGAGGACTACGTCGACGGGGTGTCCATCCCGTACATCGTGATGGAGTACGTCGACGGCTCCACCCTGCGCGAGCTGCTGCACTCCGGGCGCAGACTGCTGCCCGAGCGCACGCTGGAGATGACGACCGGCATCCTCCAGGCGCTGGAGTACTCGCACCGCAACGGCATCGTCCACCGGGACATCAAGCCCGCGAACGTGATGCTGAACCGGAACGGCCAGGTCAAGGTGATGGACTTCGGCATCGCGCGCGCCATGGGCGACGCCGGGATGACGATGACCCAGACCGCGGCCGTCATCGGCACCGCCCAGTACCTGTCGCCGGAGCAGGCCAAGGGCGAGCAGGTCGACGCCCGCTCCGACCTCTACTCCACCGGCTGTCTGCTGTACGAGCTGCTGGCGGTAAGGCCCCCGTTCATCGGCGACTCGCCGGTGGCCGTGGCGTACCAGCACGTACGCGAGGAGCCGCAGCCGCCGTCGGTCTTCGATCCCGAGATCACCCCCGAGATGGACGCCATCGTCCTGCGGGCCCTGGTCAAGGACCCCGACTACCGCTACCAGTCCGCCGACGAGATGCGGGCCGATATCGAGGCATGCCTCGACGGCCAGCCCGTGGCGGCCACGGCGGCGCTCGGCGCGGTCGCGTACGGCGGCGGTTACGGCGGTCCGCAGGACCAGCAGACGACGGCGCTGCGGCAGGCCGACCCGGCCGCCGCGCAGACGTCGATGCTGCCGCCCATGAACCCGGACGACGGCGGCTACAACGGCTACGACGACCGGCCCGACCGCCGGCGTCAGCAGAAGAAGTCGCATACGTCGACGATCCTGCTGGCGGTCGCGGCCGTTCTGGTGCTGGTCGGCGCGATCCTGATCGGCCAGTCCATCTTCAACAAGGACGAGAAGACCGCGCAGGTCGTGGTGCCCGTCCTGGTCGGCCAGACGATGAAGCAGGCGCAGGAGCTGGCGGACAACGCCAAGGTGAAGGTCTCCCAGACCGGTACCGAGGCGTGCGATCAGCAGCCCAAGGGCAAGATCTGCAAGCAGACCCCCGACGGCGGGCAGATGGACCAGGGCGCCACGATCCAGGTCGTGGTCTCGGAGGGCGCGGCCAAGGTCGAGGTGCCGGACGTCACCGAGAAGTCCGAGCAGAGCGCCGTCGAGGCCCTGGAGCGCAAGGGCTTCGAGGTCGAGGTGAAGACGGCCGAGTCCGACGAGGTCGAAGAGGGCAAGGTCATCAGGCAGAAGCCCGATGGCAACTCGATGGCCGAGAAGAAGTCGACCGTCACGATCACCGTGGCCCGTAAGACCATGGTCAACGTGCCGCCGGTGGAGACCCGCCAGCTCTCCCAGGGCGAGCAGCAGCTCAAGATCGTCGGCTTTGACGTCTCGGTCGAGATGGTCGACTCGGACAAGCCCGCGAACGAGATCATCGAGCAGACGCCCAAGGGCAACACCCGGGCCGGTGAGGGTTCGACCGTCAAGCTGAAGGTCTCCAAGGGCCCGCAGCAGCAGACGCAGGCCCCGATGGTGGTGAGCCAGACGATCGCGCAGGCCAAGGCGGCTCTGGAGCAGCTGGGCCTCCAGCTCGGCGACATCAACGGGCCGCGCGGCGACAACGCGCTCGTGATCCGGCAGGACCCGCAGCCGGGTACCCCGATGAACCAGGGCGACAAGGTCAATATCGAGACCCAGGAATTCGGCGGCAACGGCAACAACGGGAACGGCGGCAACGGCAGCGGTGACATAGGGGACTGGCTGGGCGGCAGCGACTGACCAGGCAGGCAGTGATACGGGGAAGGCCCCGGCGCCCTCGAAGGGTGCCGGGGCCTTCCCCGTATCGCGTCGTCGGCTACCGGTGGGAGCGGGCCCGGAGGGCGGGGGCCGGGAATCCGGGAGGCCGGGGCGCCGGGAGGGGCCGGGGCTTATCGCAGCTCGGCGGGTTTGGTGCGCTCCTGGTCGACCTTCTCCTGGCGGACCAGCTCGCCCCAGACGATATAGCGGTAGTCGGAGGTGAAGACCGGGGTGCAGGTGGTGAGGGTGATGTACCGGCCCGGCTTGGTCTTCCCGGACTCCTTCGGCACCGGGTCCAGCACGTCCACGTTGTACTTGGACGTCTTCGGGAGCGTCTTGTAGACCTTGTAGACGTACCAGACGTCCTTGGTCTCGAAGACGATCGGATCGCCGTCCTTGATCTTGTGGATGTTGTGGAACTTGGCGCCGTGGCCGTCGCGGTGCGCGGCGAGCGTGAAGTTGCCCCGGGGCTGCCACGGCAGCGCCGACTCGATCGGCTCGGTGTAGTAGCCGGCGATCCCGTCGTTGAGCTTCTTGGGGTTGGTCCCCCGCTTCACCAGCACCTCGCCGTTCTTCATCGCGGGTACGTGGAGGAAGCCGATGCCGTCCTTGGTGTCGAGGCCGCGCGGCGCGTTGTTGGCCTTCCAGCCGTCGCGTACCTCGTCGCTCTGGCGGGCGGCCTCCCGGTCGGCGAGGACATTGGTCCACCAGAGCGAGTAGGCGACGAACAGCGCCAGCACCACACCCGCGGTGATCAGCAGTTCGCCGAGGACACTGATGACACCGGCGATCCGGCTGCGCGCACGTGACACTGCTGCTCCTGTTCTCCTGTTCCCGTCTTCCCGTCCGGTTATGGTTCCGGTTCCTCGGGGCCTTCGGTCTGTCCCGGGCCGGGACGGAGCCGCCCGTCCCGGTCCGGCCCTTACCCTACGAGTGCGTCCGGCTTGCCCTTGCTGCGAGGCCGTTCCTCGACCATCGTCCCCCACACGATCATGCGATAGGTACTGGTGAACTCGGGGGTGCAGGTGGTGAGGGTGATGTACCGGCCGGGTTTGGTGAATCCCGATCCACGGGGGACCGGGTCGAGCACCGCGACATTGGAGGGCGAGGTCTCGGGGAGGATGCTCGCCATCTCGTACGTGTAGTACGCGTCACGGGTCTCGACGACGATCGGGTCGCCGGGTTTGAGGCGGTTGATGTACCGGAAGGGCTCACCGTGGGTGTTGCGGTGGCCCGCGACACCGAAGTTGCCCGCGGGGTCGGAGGGCATCGCGGTCTTGAGGGAGCCCTCCGCGTAGTGACCGGCCATGCCCCGGTCGAGCACCTTCTTCTTGTCGATGCCCTCGGCGACCGGGACCACGACGTCCAGCTTCGGGATGTACATGATCGCGAAGCCCTCCCCGGGCCGGAAGGCACCGGGCTTGCGCTTCTCGTCCTTGAAGCTCTGCTCGATCCGGTCGCGCTCCTTGCCCGCCTCCATCCCGGCGCGGACGTTGGTCCACCAGAGCTGATAGGTGACGAAGAGGAGCATCAGCACACCGCAGGTGATGAACAGTTCGCCCATGGCGCGGCTGGCGATCACGGCGGGGCTGTCCTTGGCGGCGCGGGCGGCGCGCCGGGCCTCGACCCGGGTCAGCGGCCGGGCGGACGCCTCACCCCCGGTTCCGGTCCCAATTCCGTTTCCGGTTCCGTTTCCGGTTGTCGTTCCGGTTCCGGTTCCGGTTCCGTCCGGGGATACGGGGTTCTGCTGACGGCCCCGGCCGCGGCCCTTCTTCGCGGCGGCGGCAGCGGCCCGGCGCCGTTCGGCCCGGCCGGGTCCCGGCGGGACCTGCGGCACGGGCGCCGGTACGGGATCCGGCTCCGCGGCCGGGAAGTCCGGGACGACCGGCGTGGCCGGGGCGACCGGCGCGTCCTCGATCACCGGCAGTACGGCGGTGTCCCGCATACCGCGCGGGGCCGGGCGGCGGGGCGGCGCGCCCTCCGGGGACCCGTACGGCTCCCGCGGCTGGTGGGACGCGTAAGGGGGCTGCGGGGACGGGTCCCGCCGCCGGTGCGACCCCGTCCCCGGCGGCGGCCCGGACGGCGCCTCCGCCGGTTGCCCCGGTTGCCCGGGTCGCCCCGGTCGCGCGGCGCCGTCCCCGGTCGCGCGGGCGCCCGCCGTGAACCACGGCGAGAGCCCCTCGTCCCCGGGCGCCGGCTCCCGCCCGGTCACACCAGGGCCTTGCCCACCACCGGCGCCAGTCCCGCCGATCGGGCCACCGCCCCGGCGTCGCCGCACGCCGCCAGCCAGTTGGCGAGCATCAGGTGCCCGTGCTCGGTGAGGACCGACTCGGGGTGGAACTGCACACCCTCCACCGGCAGTTCCCGGTGGCGCAGCCCCATGATGATGCCGTCCGCCGTCCAGGCGGTGACCTCCAGCTCCGCGGGGAGCTTGGCGGGCTCGGCGGCCAGGGAGTGGTAGCGGGTGGCGGTGAACGGCGACGGCAGCCCGGTGAAGACGCCCTTGCCCTCGTGGGTGACGGGCGAGGTCTTGCCGTGCAGCAGCTCGGGCGCCCGGTCGACGACCCCGCCGTACGCCACCGCCATCGACTGCATCCCCAGGCAGACGCCGAAGACGGGCACCCCGGTCGCGGCGCAGTGCCGGACCATGTCGACGCAGACACCGGCCTGTTCGGGCGTGCCGGGTCCCGGCGAGAGGAGGACGCCGTCGAAGCCGTCCTGGGCGTGCGAGAGCGCGACCTCGTCGTTCCGTACGACCTCGCACTCCGCCCCGAGCTGGTACAGGTACTGGACCAGGTTGAAGACGAAGCTGTCGTAGTTGTCGACGACCAGGACGCGCGCGGGCCGGTGGTGCTGTGCGTTCATCGGGCGATCCCCTCGGGTGCGGATCCGGTTCCGTTCCCGGCTCCGCTTCCGGTTCCGGAATCGGCTCCGGTCCCGTCTACGGTGACGTCGTTGAACGGAAGCAGCGGCTCCGCCCATGGGAAGACGTACTGGAAGAGCAGGTAGACGACGCCGAGGACCAGGACGAGCGCGATCAGGGCACGTATCCACACGTTGCCCGGCAGATGCCGCCAGATCCAGCCGTACATGCCGTCCCTTTCGTTTCGGTACCGCACCAGATTACGGGGCGGCACGGACCTGCGGGTCAGCTGCGCAAAGCTTCCGGTTTGCCGTGCGTCACAGGCCGGACGGCGTCGAGCCGGGCCCAGGCGATCAGCCGGTGGGTGCTGCCCCACTCCGGATCACACGTGGTGAGGGTGAGATAGCGCCCGGGTTTTTCGAAAGGTGACTTCTTGGGAACGGGATCGACCACTCCGATATCGGTCGGGATCGTTCGATAGGGCTTTTCGACAATCCGGTACGTGTACCAGCGCGCACCGTCCGTGAGGACGACCGGGTCGCCGGGGCGCAGCCGGGGAAAGTCCTTGAAGGGGTCGCCGTAGGTGCGGCGGTGTCCGGCGACGGAGAAGTTGCCGGTCCGGCCGAGGGCGGCGGTACGGGGGTAGTGGCCGAGGCCCTTCTTCAGGGTGCCGGCCCCGGTGCCCTCCAGGACGGGCCAGTCCCAGTCGCGGCCGAACCGGGGCACGTACATGACGGCGAAGGGCTCACCGGGGCGGTAGGCCGGGGGCGGGGCCTCCCCGGCCCCGGAGGAGCCCTCGGCGCCGGGAGCGGCTCCCGTCGCTCCTGTCGCTCCGGTCGCTCCCGAGGCCCCTGTGACCCCTGTGGCTCCCGTGGCGGCTCCGTCGAGGCCGGGCGCCGTACGGGCCCATCGCTCCCGCAGGAGCTCGATCTGCCCGTCGGTGGCACCGGCCGCCTTCACCCCGGTCCAGTACACGACGTACACGACGAACAGCACGATGACCGTGCCGACGGTGATGCACAACTCGCTCAGGCTTCGGATGACCAGCCGTACCGACACCGGACCCCCCAGGGGTGTCCCAGCCGCCCCGCCCCTGAACCGCCCCTGATCCGGCCCGATCGGGCCCGGTCCACGGGAAACGATCTAGGGGCGGACGGGCTGCGCGTAATGGAGATCCACTGTGCCCGAGTACCCCGGAAGAGTCACGGTGTCGCGCTCGTCGACTTTCCAGCCGAGCCCGTACGCCTGGACGTAGAGCTGGTAGTTGCCGAGCGCCGGGGACCGGTCGAGCGCCCGCCGCAGCCGGTCCTGGTCACCGACGGCGGTGATCTTGTACGGGGGCGAGTAGACCCGGCCCTGGAGGATCAGGGTGTTGCCGACGCACCGTACGGCGCTGGTGGAGATCAGCCGCTGGTCCATCACCTGGATGCCCCGGGCGCCGCCCGCCCACAGGGCGTTGACGACGGCCTGGAGGTCCTGCTGGTGGATCACGAGGTCATTGGCGCCGGGCTCCGGGTAGCCGGGCGCGGCGCGGGCGTCGGGCGGCGCGTCGTCGAGGGTGACGGTCAGTCCGGAGCCGGTGACCTTCTCGGTGCCGGACGCCCGCTTCAGGGCGCCGAGCCGGGCGTCCTCCTCACGGGTGTATCCGTCGTCGGCGCGGGCGAGCCCCTCGACCCGGCCGCGGAGCTTCGCCGTGGACTCGTCCAGCTCGCCGTTGCGGTCGCTCCGCTCCTGGATCAGATCGGAGAGCTTCAGCAGGGAGTCGTCGGTCCGGAGGTTGGTGCCCTTGGCGGTATTGAAGCTGGTGACGAAGATCAGCCCGGCGAGGGCGAAGACGGCGGCGGTCAGCGTCCGCAGTACGAGGGAGCGGCCACGGCCCATCACGTGATACCGAGAACCGGGCGGCAGGACCCGGCTGTCGTCCCGTTCGTCCACATTCCGGTCGGCCCCCTGTCCCCGCGCCCCTGCTCACCGGCAGAATTGCCCAGCGTACCCTTATGTCACCAGGCGCCGCGGAAGCACTACGCTAACGGACGCCCGGGGGAGGCAGTGGTTCCCCGTCGCTCCTCCCGGACCCGGCGCCAGCCACCGTTATCTGCGCGGTAACGCAGCGCATCGACAGGAGAGTCCCTCGTGCCGAAGTCACGTATCCGCAAGAAGGCCGACTACACGCCGCCGGCGGGTAAGCAGGCGACGACCATCAAGCTGACCAACCGCAGTTGGGTGGCGCCGGTCATGCTCGCACTGTTTCTGATCGGTCTCGTCTGGATCGTTCTGTTCTACGTGACCGACGGCAGTCTGCCGATCAAGAGCCTGGACAACTGGAACATCGTGGTGGGCTTCGGCTTCATCGCGGGCGGCTTCGCCGTCTCCACCCAGTGGAAGTGACCCTTCCGGGTTCACCGCGGACGCGGTCTCCGCAGGATCTCCCCAGGGTTGCCCACACCCTTTGCCCACCGAGTTGTCCACAGAGTTGTCCACAGTGGGGAAAAGGTCAGACGATCTGTGGATAACCTTCGGGATGTTGACGCCGGTGTGACTGCGTGAACCGCCGTCCGCCATCCCGGTGATTCCCCGTGTCCCTTGTGCCGGCTGGGCAGAGCCCGGTCCCGGCCGAGGGACACGGGGCTCTACCACACCGTGCACAAGATCCGGCACATGCTGTGGACAACTTCGGGGCGGACCGGGAAGAGCCCCTGCTCAGCAGGGGTTCGTCGGACACGTTTTCGGACTTCTTGAGCCTCTCGGCCCTCGATGGCCGAAACGGACCGGAAGGCCGGTCCCGGGACGGCTCGCGGCCGTAAGGCACGGCTCGACTCGGGTCGGGTCGACTCGGGTCGGCGCGTAAGGCTCGACTCGGCGCGTAAGGCTCGACGGCGTACGGGACCCGGGTCCGGGACGGCTCGCGCCCGGGGCCTCCGGCTCCGTACCGCCCCTCAGGTCAGATACGCGGTTCTGGCGGCCAGCGCGACCACGATCGCGACCATCACCAGCGCCCCGGCGCCGAACTGCACCAGATTCCGGTGCGCCTTGGGCGCGTAGACCATGGCGAGGGCGAGGATCCCGCCCGTCAGCAGTCCGCCCAGATGCGCCTGCCAGGAGATCTCCCCGGGCCGGACCACCGTCAGCACCACACTGATCGCGATGATCAGGCCGACCGGCCGCAGATCGAGATTCATCCGCCGCAGCAGTACGGCGAAGGCTCCGACCAGGCCGAAGATCGCGCCGGACGCGCCGATCGTGGCCTGGTTGGGCTCGCTCAGCAGATAGACGAAGACATCGCCGCCGAGCCCGGAGATCAGATAGAGCGCGAGAAAGCGGCTCCGGCCGAGCGCCGGTTCGACCATCCGGCCCAGGAACCACAGGGCCAGCAGGTTGAACGCGATATGGGACAGCTCCTGGTGGAGGAAGATCGAGGTCAGCAGGCGGTACCACTGACCGTCCGCGAGGCCGACGACCTCCCCGAGCAGCGGGCTGTACGCCAGCCCGATCAGGCTCGTCTCGTCGACGAAGCGGTCACCGAGCGCCAGGACGGCGGCGAAGACCGCGAGATTGATCCCGATGAGGATCTTGGTGACCAGGAAGGAGTCCGCCGCGATCGAGCCGCCCGCGATGGTCCGGGGCTGATTGGCCGCCGGGCCGTGCCCCGTACCGGAACCCGTCCTGACGCATTCGGGGCACTGGAAGCCGACGGAGGCGCTGATCATGCACTCCGTACAGATCGGCCGCTCGCAGCGGGTACAGCTGATGCCCGTCTCCCGCTCCGGGTGGCGGTAGCAGCCGGGCAGATCGTGCGCGCCGCGCGACTCCTGCGGCTGGCCTGGCGCCTGGTCCATGAAACTCCCACGTCCTTCACCGTCGGCCGGCTCCCGGCCGGTCTGCCGACCGACGCCCGGACGGCTGTCGTCGGTACGGCGCCGGAGCTCACCGCCCGGGATACCCGGCACATATCTCCGACCGGATACCCCGGTCGGACGCCCGGCAACACACCGCCCCGTCCATCAGACGGATGGACGGGGCGGATTTGTTCCCGGGGACGTATACGGATCCCAGGCGTCCGGTTCTCAGCCCTCGCGGGTCTCGACCACGACGGACTCGATGACCACGTCGTTCACCGGGCGGTCGGTGCGCGGGTTGGTCTGGAGCGCGGCGATCGCGTCGACGACCTTCTTGCCGGCGTCGCTGACGACCTCGCCGAAGATCGTGTGCTTGCCGGTCAGCCAGGTGGTCGGGCCGACGGTGATGAAGAACTGCGAGCCGTTGGTGCCCGGGCCGGCGTTGGCCATGGCCAGCAGGTACGGCTTGGTGAAGGCCAGCTCGGGGTGGAACTCGTCACCGAACTTGTAGCCGGGGCCGCCGGTGCCATTGCCCAGGGGGTCGCCACCCTGGATCATGAAACCCTCGATGACACGGTGGAAGACCGTCCCGTCGTACAGCCGGGCAGTGGTCTTCTGCCCGGTCGCGGGGTTGGTCCACTCGCGCTCGCCCTGGGCCAGCTCGACGAAGTTCTTGACGGTCTTGGGCGCGTGGTTCGGCAGCAGCCGGATCTCGATGTCGCCGTGGTTCGTCTTCAGGGTGGCGTAAAGCTGCTCAGCCACGATCCTGCCTTCCGGTGGGTGCTGACGGTCTTGTCGATCGGCCCGATCCTCGCACGGATGGGCGGCGGGTACCGAAAACCGGCCGGAAATGCCATGGAACGCCACCACCCGGGTACGGGCCCGGTGACCCGGATGCCCGCACCACATGCCGAGGTCCCGCCCCGAAGGCATGATTTTCCCACGGACGGATAGGCGATTACACGCTATGTACTGAACCGGGATGTGTGAGGGCTATGCCCCGGCTTATTCCGGTACGCCACCGATGAGGAGGTTCCCGTGACCCGCATGGAGAGCGTGCGCGCCGCGACCGATACGGCGAAGGAGAACGTGCTGCACGCGGCGGAGGTGGTGGCCCCCTATGCCGGCTCGGCCCGGGACCACGCCGCGTACTACGCGCAGGAAGCCCGCGTACGACTCGCGCCCCGTGTCTCCGAGGCGGCGCGGCGGACCGCCGCTCAGGCACGCCTGCAGTACGGCGCGCATGTGGCGCCGCATGTGCCGCCGACGGTGGACGCGGCGGCGCACCGGGCGGCGTACCAGGCCCGGAAGACCGCTCGTCAGGCGGCGGATTACGGCAAACCGCGGATCGAACACGCGGTGGCCGCGGCCCAGCCCATCGGGGAGGAGGCCGTTGTCAGGTCGCATGCCGCACTGGCCGCGCTGCGCGGCGGTGTGACGGCGGGGGAGATTCAGCGTCTGGTCAGGAAGCACGAGCGGCGGGCCAGGGCCGGCCGGGTCTTCAGGGGTCTCGCGATCGTCGGAGGGACGGCGGTCGTGGCGTTCGTGGCGTGGAAGTGGTGGGACCGGCAGGCCAATCCCGACTGGCTGGTGGAGCCGCCCGAGGCGACCGAGGTACCGGACCCGGGCCGCGATCCGCTGGCGTCCGTCGACGGCAGTCCCGACGCGCTGGATCCCGAGGTGCAGGCGAAGCAGAACGAAGCCGATGAAGCCGACGGGGCAGGCGGGGCAGGCCGGGCGGACCGCGACGACCGCGCCTGAGCGGGTCGTGGTCGTTCGGCGTGCGATGACCGTTCAGCGGTGTGCGGGGTGCGGGGTCGCCGGGCCGGCCGGGTAGCGGCTCTCGCCGTACGCCGCCGATCCGGTGGCCGTCCCGGATCCCCGGGTGCCGCCGTACGGATACGGACCGGGCGCCTTCCGGACTCCGGTGTTCCCGGTCGGACCGGTCGGACCGGTCGGACCGGTCGGACCGGTCGGTCCTGTCGTGCCCGTGGTAGTACCGCCGCCGGTCGTGGTGATGGTCGTACGGGCGGTCGCGGAGGCTGGTCGCGGTGGACCGGGCGGGTGCCCGTCACGGCGTGGGAAGGCCTCGTACGGCTGCTCGAACGGCACACGCACGACGTGCGATGTCTCATGCCGCCGTGGTGAACGACGACCGCGCTGCCGGGACGGCGGTACGGTCGGCGCCGGCCTGCTCCACCGGGACGCGGTCCGCCGCGGCTTCCACCACGGCACCCTCCGGCGCGGTGGCGTCGGACGCGCTCCGTTCCGCGCGGCCCGCCGGGTCGTCCGCACGGTCCGTGGGTACGGCGCGGTCGGCGGCTGCTTCGGTGTCCGCCGCGGCGGTCGCGGCGTCGGCGTCGTATACGGGGATCCTGCGGACCGAGGGCGACGAGCCGTGCGCCTCGGCGCCGATACGCTGCTTGATCGTCGGCGGCAGCGCCTTCTCACGTGGTCCGGCGTGCCTGCGGGGCGTCTGCGCGGGGATCAGCGCCGGCAGCAGCGACCGTACGGTCCGGCCGGGCTCACGGTCCCGGACGAGGTCCCGGACCCGGGCGGGCACCCGGTCCCGCCACCGCCCACGATCCTGTCCCTGCTCTTGCCCCTGCTCTTGTCCCCGCTCCTGTGCGTGCTCCGGTTGCCCGCCGCGTGCCTGGCGCGGCATCGCCGTCTCCGCCGGGTGCCCGGCGGGCGGTGAGCCGTCCCCTTCCGTCGCCGCGGTGGCATCGGCGGGCGACTCCGCTCCGCGCGACGACCGCGCCGCCCCGCCGGGCAGACCCTCGGCGGGCTGGGCTCCCGCCGTCCGCGCCGTCCCCGCCGCACCGGCGGAGAACCCCAGTGACGCCATCAGCGCCACGAGCGCCGCGACGACCGCGGCCCACAGATTCCTGACCTTCTGGACTGCCATGACCCCTCACTTTCAGGTTGGGCGATCTACATACCTTTCTCATGATGTGTATGGATCTCGAGTTGCGAAGGACCGACGCCGCTGCTAAGCGGTTCTTCCGATGAACACCACCCGGTCGGCCCATCCCGGGTGGCCGGGACGGTACGGAAGCCGTACGGTGCGTCCGATTCGCGCGGGGTCGCGGGCGGGCGCCGACGAGCCCCCGGGCCGTCGTGACGTACTGCTCCGTTCGGCGCGGACCACCTTCGTGATCGTCTTCTACCGTCTCGTCGTGTCCTGTTCTCGCGGACCCGTCACATCGGGCCCCTTCGGCGGGTCATACCGATGAGACACGGCAACGGAGGAAGGCGACGCATGAACGACCACACGCCCGAGCGGCGGCCCGCGGGCCAGGACCCGGCCGGGGCAGCCGGGACGTCCGGCGACGACTTCCTGGCCGCTCGTTTCGAGGAGCACCGGGAGCGGTTGCGCGCGGTCGCCTATCGCATGCTGGGTTCGACGGCCGAGGCCGACGACGCGGTCCAGGAGTCCTGGCTGCGGGTCAGCCGGGCCGGTACGGACGAGGTGGAGAATCTCGGCGGCTGGCTCACCACGATCGTCAGCCGGGTCTGTCTGAACATGCTCCGCTCCCGCACCCAGCGGCAGGAGGACCCGCTGGACGTCCGGGTACCGGATCCCGTGATCAGCAAGCCGGAAGGGGAGAACCCGGAGGACGAGGCGGTCCTGGCGGACTCGGTGGGGCTGGCGCTGCTCGTCGTACTGGAGACGCTGTCACCGGCCGAGCGGCTGGCGTTTGTGCTGCACGATCTGTTCGCCGTGCCGTTCGACGAGATCGCACCGGTCGTGGGACGTACCCCGGCCGCCACCCGGCAGCTCGCCAGCCGTGCGCGCCGCCGGGTCCAGGGGACTCCGGCGCCGGAGGCCGACGTCACCCGGCAGCGGGCGGTGGTGAACGCGTTCCTCGCGGCGGCCCGCGGCGGTGACTTCGAGGGGCTGATCGCGGTACTCGACCCGGAAGTCGTCGTCCGCTCCGACAGCGGCGGATCGCGTCCGGTCGAATTCGTCCGGGGCGCGGAGCGGGTGGCGCGGAACGCGATCACCTACTCCCGGATCGCCGCGTCCGTCCGCCCGGCGCTCGTCAACGGCACGGCGGGCTTCGTATCACTGGCACCCGACGGCTCACCGTTCTCCGTCATGGCCTTCACGGTCCGCGAGGGACGGATCGTCGAGATCGACGCCCTGACGGGCGATCGCCTCCGGAACCTCGATCTGACCGAACTCGACGCCTGACACCGACGCCTGACACCGACACCGACACCTGACACCGGGAAGCCGAAGCGGGCGGGGGGGGTGGGGGTGGCTGGTGGCGGGGGAAAACCCCGCGCCCGGGGGTCTACGGTAAATCAAAAATAGGGCCCCCCGCCCGGGGGCCC
>NZ_JBHYZV010000012.1:18893-53505 GCF_042753905.1 Streptomyces sp. NPDC059248
GCGTTTTTTTTTTTTAAACCCCCCCCCCCCCGGTGGGTCGCTGGGGGGGGGGTTTTCCCTGCCCCCCCGAGCCCCCCCCCCCCCCGCCGGCTCAGTGGACAAAGCTATAGCTCTTCCAGGGCCCGGCTCCCGGGGCGACCACATCGGAGGTCATGGTCACCACATAGATCGATCCATCGCCGGAGCAGTCGTCCGTGGGGTAGGCCAACAGATCGACCAGTGTGTTGTTGTGCACGGAGACCGCGCCCTGGGCGCCGAACCTGTGGCAGCCCTTCACGGGTGGGCTGTTCACCTGGACATGGTCCTTCTTCTCGGTGTCGTAGAAGACGGGCCCGACGGCGGTACGCCCGAGACCCGAGCAGCCACCGAGGACGACGACCAGCAGTCCGGCCCCCACAGCGGCGGCATATCGCCGACCACGGTTCGCCGGCCGACGCCGACGGCGATCAACAGCCATAACCAGTCCTCGTCCCTACGGCGTGTGCCGCCTCCGCCGCTGCGGAGACCAGCGGGAGATCCCCTCATCCGCCACCCTGCCGTCTCCCCCCGGTCCCGGCATCCGGGATACGTCCGGCCGGGCGAGGCCGTCTCTTGTGGATCTTGCCGCGCTCACGGGCCCCGGCGCCCTGCCCCGCCCCGGCCCGACCGCCTGATCCGACCTGACCCGCCTGATCCGCCCCGACCGCCTGATCCGGCCTGATCCCCAGGAAACGCCCTACTCGCCCGGCACCGCCCCGGTCACCACCGGTTCGGCCGCCCGGCGGCGGCCACGGGAGATCAGTACGGACAGCAGCGCACCGCCGACGAGGATCCCGGAGGCCACCCAGAGCGCCGTCGTATAGCCGTGGACCACCCCGGCCCGGACCGCCCCCGAACCGTGGTCCCGGAGGTAGGAGGCGGTGGCACCGGCCGCGATGGAGTTCAGCAGTGCCGTACCGAACGCGGCACCCATCTGCTGCACCGTGTTGTACGCCGCCGATGCCACCCCGGCCTCGGCGGGAGCCAGCCCGGCGGTCGCCCGCTCGGTCGCCACCGCGAGCAGACAGCCGAGCCCCAGCCCGGTGAGCACCATGGCGGGCGCCAGATAGACCGGGAAGACCCGGGAGCTGTCGACGGTGAGCCGGGTGAGGACGAGCATCCCCGCGGCGGCGGCGATGAGACTCCCGGCGGTCAGGGCCTCCGGACCGATCCGCCCCCGGCACCGCTGGGCGATCACCATCGCGCCGACCGTGGTGGCCAGGGCGTTGATCAGCAGGGTCAGCCCCGCCTCCACGGGCGAGTAGCCGAGGACCATCTGGGTGTAGTAGCTCAGGAACAGATAGAACCCGAACATCGAGACGTACATCGCCAGCACGGCGACGAACGCCCCGCCCCTGACCCGGTCGGCCAGGATCCGCAGCGGCAGCAGCGGCTGCCGCGACCGGGCCTCCACCAGGACGAAGAGCCCCAGCAGCACTGTGCCGAGCAGCAGCAGGCCGACGACTCCCGGGTCGCTCCAGCCATGTGGCTCGGCCTCGGTGAAGCCGTGGACGAGGACGCCCAGTCCCGCGGTGCTCAGCAGTACCCCGGGGAGGTCGAGACGGCGCAGATCGCCGTGGGGCCGGTCGCGAGTGATCAGCGGTACCCCGGCGAGGGTCACCAGGGCCATCGGGACATTGATGTAGAGGCACCAGCGCCAGTCCGCGTACTCGGTCAGCAGCCCGCCCGCCACCAGACCGAGCGCCGCGCCGCCCGCGCCGACCCCGGCGAACACCCCGAACGCCTTCCCCCGCTCACCGTCGTCCGTGAAGGTGAGGATCACCAGCGACAGGGCCGCCGGGGCGAGCAGCGCCGCGAAGACCCCCTGGCCGGCCCGGGCCGCGAACAGTGTCCCCGTGTTCCCGGCGGCCCCGCCGAGAGCCGACGCCAGCGCGAACCCCAGCAGCCCCACCGCGAAGGCCCGCCGATGCCCGATCGCCCCGGCCACCCGCCCGCCCAGCAGCAGCAGTCCGCCGAAGGCCAGCGCGTAGGCGGTGATCACCCAGTGCCGTTCGGCGTCACCGATCCCGAGATCCGCCTGGGCGGACGGCAGGGCGATATTCACGATGGTCACGTCCAGGACGACCATCAGCTGCCCCAGACCGACCACCCCCAACGCCCACCACCGCGCCCCACCGGCGTCCCGCACGATCCTTCGCCCCATGCCCGTCACCCTCCAGAACATCGATCGAGTTACTCGAACATCGATCTAGTGGCGGGTGACGCTACTCCGCCCCGCGCCCCGGTCCCGGGCGCCGAACGCCATGATCCAGCCACGCGCCAAACCGCGCCAAAAGCCGCGAAACCCCGAGGGGCCCGTCCCGCTCGCCACCCGAAAAACCCACCCCGACCAGCACCGACACCCCACCCGCAAACACCGAAGGCCCTCCCGCGACTTCACGGGAGGACCTTTGACCGGATTCTTCACAGCGCACGGGCCCGGGACACCTGTCGGGAAGGCCTGCCGGATCGGCGGATGCCATGAAAAACCCCTCCCGACCGTGTTTCCACCGGTCGGAAGGGGTGTGAGAAGTGGAGCCTAGGGGAGTCGAACCCCTGACATCTGCCATGCAAAGACAGCGCTCTACCAACTGAGCTAAGGCCCCGGACGGGATGTGACGAAAGCGCGGAAGGCATGCTCCCGGCTGTCGCCGCGAACCAGAATACCGGGTGCGGGCCGTCATCCCGCAAAGGGATTGGGACTCCCGATGGACGACCACTCTCCGTAAGATGCACGGCGTGGTTCGCAGCAGTGAAGCGCGCCTCGGGGAAGCGATGGGGAGACGCACATGGACGCCGCTCAGCAGGAGACGACCGCCAGAGCCAGGGACTTGCAGCGCAGCTGGTACGGGGAACCGCTCGGGGCGCTCTTCCGGCGGCTCATCGACGATCTGGGGCTGAACCAGGCCCGGCTCGCGGCCGTACTCGGTCTGTCCGCTCCGATGCTCTCCCAGCTGATGAGCGGCCAGCGGGCCAAGATCGGCAATCCCGCGGTGGTGCAGCGGGTGCAGGCGCTCCAGGAGCTGGCGAGCCAGGTCGCCGACGGCAGCGTCAGCGCCGTCGAGGCGGCCGACCGCATGGAGGAGGTCAAGAAGTCCCAGGGAGGATCCGTGCTGACCGGTACCGGCCAGACCACCAGCAGCTCGGGCGCGCCGACGGTGCGCCGGGTGGTGCGGGAGATCCAGTCGCTGCTGCGGTCCGTCTCGGCCGCCGGGGACATCATCGACGCCGCGGACTCGCTCGCCCCCACCCACCCCGAACTGGCAGAGTTCCTCCGGGTGTACGGGGCCGGACGGACCGCGGACGCCGTCGCGCACTACGAGGCGCACCAGAGCTGACCCCGGCCGTGCCGCGGGTCCGCCCGGCGGCTCACGGAGAGGGTTCGCGGGACGGCCGCAGGGCGGTCGTGGGCGGTCGTGGGCGGTCGTGGGGCGGTATCGAGGCGGGGCAGGCGCCTCACGAGGGAACGAGGAGCGGGCACAGCGCCATGGGTGAGGTCTTCGCCGCTCGGTACGAGCTGATCGACCCGATCGGGCACGGGGGCGTCGGCGCGGTGTGGCGCGCCTGGGACCACCGGCGACGCCGCTATGTCGCGGCCAAGGTGCTCCAGCAGAGCGATGCCCACACCCTGCTGCGGTTCGTCCGCGAGCAGGCTCTGAGGATCGACCATCCCCATGTCCTCGCCCCGGCCAGCTGGGCCGCCGACGACGACAAGGTGCTGTTCACCATGGATCTGGTGGGCGGCGGGTCGCTGGCCCATGTGATCGGCGACTACGGCCCCCTGCCGCCGCGTTATGTCTGCGCCCTGCTCGACCAGCTGCTCGCCGGACTGGCCGCGGTCCACGCCGAGGGCGTGGTGCACCGGGACATCAAACCGGCGAACATCCTGATGGAGGCGACCGGGACGGGCCGTCCCCATCTGCGGCTCTCGGACTTCGGCATCTCCATGCGCAAGGGCGAACCCCGGCTCACCGAGACCAACTACGTGGTGGGGACACCGGGCTATTTCGCGCCCGAGCAGATGACGGGCGCCGAGCCCGACTTCCCCGCCGACCTCTTCGCCGTCGGCCTCGTGGGGCTCTATCTCCTCCAGGGCCAGAAGCCCGACGCGGCCGCCCTGGTCGACCACTTCACCGAGCACGGCACCCCGGGCGCCCCGCTCGGGATCGCGGAGCCCCTGTGGCAGGTCCTGGCCGGGCTTCTCCAGCCCGACCCGGAGGACCGCTTCCGGTCCGCCGCGGGCGCCCGCAGGGCCCTTCTCGCAGCCGTGGAGGCGCTTCCGGAGACCGGTGCGGACGAGGAACCGGTCGAGATCTTCGACCAGTTGGAGCCGCTCCCCGCCGGCTTCGGCCCCGAAGGCCCGGCAGGTCCCACAGGCCCCACAGGCGCCGCAGGTCCCGAGCCCGTCATCACCCCGGGCGCTCCGGCCCCGGGCGGCCCCGTGGAAGGCCCGAGCGCTCCGGCCCCGTACACCGGCATCGGCGGCGGTATCGGCAGCGCTGGCGACCCGGGCATCCCGGCACCACCGGCCGGCCCGGTCCCGGGCGCCGCGCCACCGCCTCGGCCCGGCGGACCCGTCAGCCGCCGGGCACCCGGACGGCCGACACCACCGCCGGCCCCGCCGATGCCCCCGCACACCGGCGGCGTCGCCATGGTCCCCGCGCCGCCCAGCCAGCCGCCGACACCACCGCCGCACCCGGTCGGCACCACCCCACCGGGCCCGGCGTACCCCCACTCTCCCGGCGCGTCCTCGCCACCGGATACGGCTCCCCCGCCCGGCGCGCGGGCCTTCCCCGCCCCGGCACCCGGGCCGCTCCACCCCCATGGGCGGACCGCTCCGACGACCCCGCTGCCGTACGGATCCCCTCAGGTACCTCCTACGGGTATCTACACCGCCCAGAGCCCCCGGGTTCCCCTGTCCCGCGCGGAGCTCCGCAAGGCCGCCCGCCGTCGCCGCCGGGCCCTCCCCGCCGCCGGGATCGCGCTCCCGATCCTGGCCCTGGCCCTGCTCTGCTATGCCGTCGGCTTCTGGGCCCTCACCCGGATCTGACCCGCCCCGAGTACCGCGACCACGCCTCCGCCCGCGCCCCCGCCACCGCCCGCTGACCGGAAACCACCCCACGCCACCCCGGTCACCACCCGCGTCCGGACAGCGGAAAGCCCCGGTCGCGCCGAGCGACGACCGGGGCTTTCCGAGTGGAATCGACTACGAGCGCCGGGACTCACACACCGGAACCTGCGGGCACGGAGTCGGTCGCCTCCGTCCACAGGTCCTGCTCGGCGCGGTCCGCCTGGATCTGGCGGTACACGAGGAGCCCGCCGATGGCGGCCAGTGCGACCAGGAGAAGCTTCTTCACCGCGCGACCTCGTCTTTCCTTGACGTATGAGGACTTCTGGCGCCCGACTATACACACCGACCGATACCGATCGGTGACCTGTGTACCCCTTGCACACGGACCCCGAATCCCCCGAGGGCATACGTTCGACCACCACAGTCCACCGCGTTTCCCCAGCTGAAACCGGCTATCCGCGCGCCCCGCCCGGCTTCCGGTCCCGGTCGAACGACAGGTCGAGCATCCGGATCGCGTTGCCGCGCAGCAGTTTGTACGCCACCTCGTCCGACAGCCCTCCGACGTGCTCGGCGGCCACCCGCTTCGTATGCGGCCAGGTGGAGTCGACATGCGGGTAGTCCGTCTCGAAGGTGGCGTTGTCCACCCCCACGGTCTCGATCGCCTCGATCCCGTGCCGGTCCCGGAAGAAACAGCAGAAGATCTGCCGGTAGTAGTACGTCGACGGGGGCTCGGGAATCAGATCCCGTACGCCGCCCCACGCCCGGTGCTCCTCCCAGACGTCGTCGGCGCGTTCGAGGGCGTACGGGATCCAGCCCATCTGCCCTTCGCTGTAGGCCAGTTTCAGCCGCGGGAACTTCACCAGGACCCCGCTGAAGAGGAAGTCCATCATCGACGCCATCGCGTTGTTGAAGCTCAGCGACGCCTGGACGGCGGGCGGCGCGTCCGGTGAGGCGGCGGGCATCTGCGACGACGACCCGATGTGCATGTTCACCACCGTCCCGGTCTCCTCGCAGACGGCGAAGAACGGATCCCAGTAGCCGCAGTGGATCGACGGCAGCCCCAGATACGTCGGTATCTCGGAGAACGTCACGGCCCGCACCCCGCGTGCGGCGTTTCGCCGGATCTCGGCGACGGCGAGGTCGATGTCCCACAGCGGGATCAGACAGAGCGGGATCAGCCGCCCCCCGCTGTCACCGCACCACTCCTCCACCATCCAGTCGTTGTACGCCCGGACGCAGGCCAGGGCGACCTCCTTGTCCGCGGCCTCGGCGAAGGTCTGCCCGCAGAAGCGGGGGAAGGTCGGGAAGCAGAGCGACGCCTCGACATGGTTGAGATCCATATCCGCCAGCCGTGCCGCGGGGTCCCAGCAGCCGCGGCGCATCTCCTCGCGGGTGATGCCGTCGAGGGTCATCTCGTCCCGGGAGAACCCGACGGCGGCGATGATCCGTTTGTACGGGAAGATCCCGTCCTCGTACCGCCACCAGTCGGTCCGCTGCCCCTCGGGGTCGGTGGTGAAACGGTACTTCCCGCCCACGTACCGCAGCTCCCCGATCCCCGCCGTGAACGGCTTCGGCCCGCGGTCCCGGTATTTGGCCGGAAGCCAGGTCTCGAAGAGGTGCGCCGGCTCGATCACGTGGTCGTCCACACTGATCACCCGGGGAATTTCCTTGACGCCGTGCTCCCGCTCCGTGCCGGTCACGCCGACCCCCTCCTATCTGACGATGCATCAGATCTCAGCCCAGGCTACGACCCGCCCCCGGCGAGAACAAGGCATCCGGACCCCTTGCGCCCACGTCCCGCATCCGCTCAACTGACGATCCATCAGATGAGCTGGTCGGACGGGAAGGGGTGCCGTGCGGACGATCCGGCTCAGCGGACCCGAATGGCTCGCCGCCCT
This sequence comes from Streptomyces sp. NPDC059248, assembly GCF_042753905.1. Lineage (NCBI taxonomy): Bacteria > Bacillati > Actinomycetota > Actinomycetes > Kitasatosporales > Streptomycetaceae > Streptomyces > Streptomyces sp. NPDC059248. The sequence goes on from NZ_JBHYZV010000012.1 coordinate 25,881, forward strand.
CCGGGCTGATCGCCGTGGTCGCGCTCTTCGGCCCGAGCCGGCGGACCTGGTCGCTCGACGCGCCCCTCGGCCTCTCCCTCCGACCCCGCCGCCCCACCCGCACCCCGCCGATCAGGAGGCGCCCGGACCCGCCCCGGAGGCACCGCGAGGATCATGGACTACGGCGCACGGACCGGGCGGCTCGGAGCCGCGGCTCCGAGCCCCCGACGCGCCACATACGCCGAGAGGGCGCCTCCCACCTGGGGAGACGCCCTCTCGGACCGGACAACTGCTGCTGTGGGGCTAACAGGATTTGAACCTGTGGCCTCATCCTTATCAGGGATGCGCTCTAACCAACTGAGCTATAGCCCCGCCGCGCTGCGCGCTGACCTCTGAAGATTAGCGCACGTCCGGCGCAGCTCCCAAATCCGTATCGCGGCCCCCGGCGGGGACCCGGTTCCGGGCGCCCCGGCGGGCCCCCGGAACGGCGAGACCCCCGGGTGAGGCCACCCGGGGGTCTCCCGCGTCAAGAGCCCGCCGGTATCGGCCGGGTGGGCTACTCGTCCTCCGCCAGGGTCAGCTCGACGCCGCCCACGAAGCCCGCGGAGAGGTTGTAGATGAACGCGCCCAGCGTCGCCAGGGCCGTGACCAGGACCACGTCGATGACCGCGATCACCGAGGTGAAGATCAGGACCCGGGGGAGCGACAGGAACGCCTGGAGGTCGAAGCCGTTGCTCTCGTTCGAGCCGGTGGCCTCACTGATCGTCCCGCCGACGGTGGAGAAGACGCCCATCGCGTCCATGACCATCCACAGCACCGCGGAGGCGACGACCGTGCAGATCCCGAGCGCGATGGAGAGCAGGAAGCTGACCTTCATCACCGACCACGGGTCCGCCTTGGCGACCCGGAGGCGGGCCTTACGCGTCCGGGGGGTCGTACGGGCACCCGTACGGGCCAACCGGACGCCCGCGTCGCCCTCGGGGGACTGGTACGCCTGCGGGGGGCGGTACGGACCCGTCGCGGGCTGGGCCGCCGGGCGCTTGCCGTCGAACACCGGGGATCGTCCCTCCGTATCCACCGCACTCCCCTGGGAGTCCGTGGCAGAGCCACGGGGGCCGTTCCTCTTGGCAGCTCCGGCTGCGGCCGGCCCGGCTCCCGTGGCTCCACTCACGCGCTTACTCCTCGTGCTCCCGTGCCGAAGGCTCACCCTCGGCAGCCGCATCGGCCGGTTCACCGCCGGCCACACCGATCCCCCTGACCTCATCAGAGGTCACGGGAGCCGATTCGGTTCCGTCGGCGCCGACTTCGGTTCCTTCGACTTCCTCGGCCTCGCGGCCGGCCTCGGCATTGCGGGCGATACCGACGACGGCATCACGCTTGCCCAGGTTGATCAACTGAACACCCATGGTGTCACGACCGGTCTCCCGGACTTCATTGACTCGCGTACGAATCACACCACCGCCGAGGGTGATGGCCAGAATCTCGTCGGACTCCTCGACCACCAGGGCGCCCACGAGCGATCCGCGGTCCTCCACGATCTTGGCGGCCTTGATACCGAGGCCGCCGCGGCCCTGGACGCGGTACTCGTCGACGTTGGTCCGCTTCGCGTACCCACCGTCGGTGGCGGTGAAGACGAACGTACCGGGCCGGACGACATTCATCGAGAGCAGCTCGTCGCCCTCGCGGAAACTCATCCCCTTGACACCCGAGGTGGCTCGTCCCATCGGACGCAGCGCGTCGTCCGTCGCGGTGAACCGGATCGACTGCGCCTTCTTGCTGATGAGCAGCAGATCGTCCTCGGCCGACACCAGCTCGGCACCGATCAGCTCGTCGTCGGCGCCGCTCTCGGTCTCCCGGAGGTTGATGGCGATGACACCGCCGGACCGCGGCGAGTCGTAGTCCTTCAGCGGGGTCTTCTTGACCAGACCGCCCTTGGTGGCGAGCACCAGGTACGGCGCGGCCTCGTAGTCCCGGATGGCGAGGATCTCGGCGATCTGCTCGTCCGGCTGGAAGGCGAGCAGGTTGGCGACGTGCTGCCCGCGCGCGTCCCGGCCGACGTCCGGCAGCTCGTACGCCTTGGCCCGGTAGACCCGGCCCTTGTTGGTGAAGAAGAGCAGCCAGTGGTGGGTGGTGGAGACGAAGAAGTGGTCGACGATGTCGTCCTCCTTCAGCTTGGTGCCCCGCACCCCCTTGCCGCCCCGCTTCTGCGAGCGGTAGTCGTCGGTCTTCGTCCGCTTCACATAGCCGCCGCGCGTGATGGTGACGACGATGTCCTCCTCGGCGATCAGGTCCTCGATGGACATGTCACCGTCGAAGGGCACCAGCTGCGAGCGGCGGTCGTCGCCGTACTTGTCGACCAGGACGGCCAGCTCGTCGCTGACGATCTGCCGCTGCCGCGCGGGCGAGGCGAGGATCGCGTTGTACTCGTTGATCTTCGCCTGCAGCTCGTCGTGCTCCTGCACGATCTTCTGCCGCTCCAGGGCGGCCAGCCGGCGCAGCTGCATCTCCAGGATCGCGTTGGCCTGCAGCTCGTCGATGGCCAGCAGGTCCATCAGGCCGCCGCGCGCGATCTCGACGGTGTCGCTGCGCCGGATCAGCGCGATGACCTCGTCGATCGCGTCGAGCGCCTTCAGCAGACCGCGCAGGATGTGCGCCCGCTCCTCGGCCTTGCGCAGCCGGAAACGGGTCCGCCGGACGATGACCTCGATCTGGTGGGTCACCCAGTGGCGGATAAACGCGTCCAGCGACAGCGTCCGCGGCACACCGTCGACCAGCGCCAGCATGTTCGCGCCGAAGTTGGTCTGGAGGTCGGTGTGCTTGTAGAGGTTGTTGAGGACGACCTTGGCGACCGCGTCCCGCTTCAGGACGATCACCAGCCGCTGACCGGTCCGGGACGAGGTCTCGTCGCGGACGTCGGCGATACCGCCGACCTTGCCGTCCTTGACCAGGTCGGCAATCTTCTGCGCGAGATTATCCGGGTTGACCTGGTACGGAAGCTCTGTGACCACCAGGCACTGGCGGTTCTGGATCTCCTCGACCTCGACGACCGCGCGCATCGTGATGGAGCCGCGCCCGGTGCGGTACGCCTCCTCGATGCCCTTGCGGCCCACGACCAGCGCGCCGGTCGGGAAGTCCGGGCCCTTGATCCGCTCGATCAGCGCGTCGAGCAGCTCCTCGTGGGAGGCGTCCGGGTGCTCCAGCGCCCACTGGGCACCGGCCGCGACCTCGCGCAGATTGTGCGGCGGGATATTGGTCGCCATCCCGACCGCGATCCCCGCGGAGCCGTTGACCAGCAGGTTCGGGAAGCGCGCCGGGAGGACCGTCGGCTCCTGGTTGCGGCCGTCGTAGTTGTCCTGGAAGTCGACGGTCTCCTCGTCGATGTCCCGGAGCATCTCCATGGACAGCGCCATCATCTTGCACTCGGTGTACCGCATGGCGGCGGCCGGGTCGTTGCCCGGTGAACCGAAGTTGCCGTTGGAGTCGACCAGCGGCATCCGCATCGACCACGGCTGGGCCAGCCGGACCAGGGCGTCGTAGATCGAGGAGTCGCCGTGCGGGTGGTACGTACCCATGACGTCACCGACGACGCGGGCGCACTTGTAGAAGCCCTTCTCGGGCCGGTAGCCGCCGTCGTACATCGCGTACAGCACCCGCCGGTGGACGGGCTTGAGCCCGTCCCGGACGTCGGGCAGCGCACGCGAGACGATCACGGACATCGCGTAGTCGAGGTAGGAGCGCTGCATCTCCGTCTCCAGCCCGACGGGCTCGATCCGGTTCTGCTGCTGCGCGTCCGCGGCGGCGTCGCCCGCGGGGTCCTCGGTGGTGGCAGGAGTGTTCTCGTCGGCCATTGCTGGTCTTGGATCCTTTCGTACGGTCAGCGGAGACCGACTCAGATGTCGAGGAAGCGGACGTCCTTGGCGTTGCGCTGGATGAAGGAGCGCCGGGCCTCGACGTCCTCACCCATCAGCACGGAGAAGAGGTCGTCGGCCTGGGCGGCGTCGTCCAGCGTGACCTGGCCGAGCACCCGGTGCTCGACGTCCATCGTGGTGACGCGCAGCTCCTCGGCGTTCATCTCGCCCAGACCCTTGAAGCGCTGGATCGAGTCCTCCTTGATCCGCTTCCCCTGCTGCTTGCCCAGCTCGACCAGGGCGTCGCGCTCACGGTCCGAGTACGCGTACTCGAAGTCGTCCCGACCCCACTTGATCTTGTACAGCGGCGGGCGGGACAGGAAGACGTGCCCGGCCTCGACCAGCGGACGCATGAAACGGAAGAGGAACGTCAGCAGCAGCGTGTTGATGTGCTGACCGTCGACGTCGGCGTCCGCCATCAGGATGATCTTGTGATAGCGGAGCTTCTCGATGTCGAAGTCCTCGTGGACCCCGGTACCGAAGGCCGAGATCAGCGCCTGCACCTCGGTGTTCTGGAGGATCTTGTCGATCCGGGCCTTCTCGACGTTCAGGATCTTGCCCCGGATGGGCAGGATGGCCTGATACATCGGGTTGCGGCCGGACTTCGCCGAACCACCGGCGGAGTCACCCTCGACGATGAAGATCTCGCACTTCGTCGGGTCGTTCGACTGGCAGTCGCTGAGCTTGCCCGGCAGGGACGCGGACTCCAGCAGGCCCTTGCGGCGGGTCAGGTCGCGGGCCTTACGGGCGGCGACCCGGGCCGTCTGCGCCTGGATGGCCTTGCGGATGATGTCCGCGGCCTCGTTGGGGTTGCGGTCGAACCAGTCCGTGAGGTGCTCGTGCACCACCTTCTGGACGAAGGTCTTGGCCTCCGTGTTGCCCAGCTTGGTCTTGGTCTGGCCCTCGAACTGCGGCTCGCCCAGCTTGACCGAGATGATCGCCGTCAGACCCTCGCGGATATCCTCACCGGAGAGGTTGTCGTCCTTCTCGCGGAGCAGCTTCTTGTCCCGGGCGTACCGGTTGACCAGGCCCGTGAGCGCGGCGCGGAACCCCTCCTCATGCGTACCCCCCTCATGCGTGTGGATGGTGTTCGCAAAGGAGTAAACGCCCTCGGTGTACTGGGAGTTCCACTGCATCGCGATCTCGGCCGAGAGCATCCGCTCCTTGTCCTCGGCCTCGATGTCGATCACGGTGGGGTGGATCAGCTCACCCTTGCGCGAGTTCAGGTACTTGACGAAGTCGACGATGCCGCCCTCGTAGTAGTACGTGACCGTACGCACCTGCTCGGAGTCCTGCTCCTCGGCCGAGTCGGCGCCCACGGTGGCCCGCGCGGACTCCCGCTCGTCGGTCAGCGTCAGGGTCAGGCCCTTGTTCAGGAAGGCCATCTCCTGGAAGCGCCGCGACAGCGTCTCGAAGGAGTACTCGGTGGTCTCGAAGATGTCGCCGTCGGCCCAGAAGGTCACCGACGTGCCGGTCTCCGCCGTCTCCTCGTTGCGGGCGAGGGGGGCGGTGGGGACGCCGAGCTTGTAGTCCTGGGTCCAGCGGTAGCCGTCCGTCCTGACCTCGACGGCGACCTTGGTGGAGAGCGCGTTGACGACGGAGACGCCGACGCCGTGCAGACCACCGGAGACGGCGTAGCCGCCACCGCCGAACTTGCCGCCCGCGTGCAGCACCGTCAGCACGACCTCGACGGCGGGCTTGTTCTCCGACGGCACGATGCCCACCGGGATACCGCGGCCGTTGTCGATGACCCGGACCCCGCCGTCGGCGAGGATCGTGACGTCGATGGTGTCCGCGTGCCCGGCGAGGGCCTCGTCGACGGAGTTGTCGACGACTTCGTACACCAAGTGATGAAGGCCACGCTCACCGGTCGAGCCGATGTACATGCCGGGCCGCTTGCGGACCGCGTCCAAGCCCTCGAGGACGGTGATCGCATTGGCGTCGTACGAGGCGGTGACCTCGCCGCTTCCGCCGGCGGGAGTGGACGGGTTGATCTCGTTGGGGTTGCCGGAATCGGCCACGAAGCGCCCTTTCTGGCACAGCACGAGCCGTTCTCCGGGCAGGCGGGGACGGCTGCGTCGTTCGACATGTTCCGCAAGGTGGCGGGATTGTCCACCAGTCTACCGGTACCGCCGACACGAATGGGGGTTTGCCGGTAGCTGAGTCCGCATGTGCCGCCCTCGGAGCCGTCGGTTCGACTCCCCATATCAGGGGAGGGGCTCCAAGAGGCTCACGCGGGCGTTGAGCGCTTCGGCCTGTCAACCGTTCGTCACGGTCCGGGAGGGCCCGCCGGACGCGCTCCCGGGCGGGTGCCCGTCCCGGAGTCCCCGAGTCCCGGAGGTGCGGCGAAACGGACACGGCGGTACGGACACGGCGGTACGGAGCCGTCCGCCGGCCGGCCTCCGCGGCGACGGGCCCGGGGGCGTACGGGAGGCGGCCGGCGCGGACCGGGGTGCGATACGGCGCACGCCGCCGGACGGGGCGTACAAGAAGAACCGCGAGCCCCGGTGGGGCGCGGGAGGGCCGTCCGCGTGTCGCCGGGACCGGCGACCGTGATCGCGGGCCGCGACCGCTTCGTACCAAGGAGCGCGCCGTCGTACCAAGGAGCGCGCTGTCGCGCGTCGCGCCGTCGTCGCGCGCAGGACGGCTACGGGGGGGGTACGGGTCCCCGCGCCCCGGCCCCGTACCGAACCGGCCCCGGCTCAGCCGTAGGTGTCGCCGGGCCCCGTGCTCCCGGGCGCCCGCAGCGGGCCGTACCCGCGGCGCGGGGCGCCCGGACCCATCACCTTGATCAGCCGGACGGTGCCCTGGCCGAGGTCCTCGTTGAGCCGTGCCACCAGCCGGGGCGCGAGCAGCCTCAGCTGGGTCGCCCAGGCCGTGGAGTCGCACTGGACCGTGAGGACGCGCTCCTCCTCGTCGTACCGCTGCGGTACGCAGTGCTGCGCCAGCCCCTCGCCGACGATCTGCGGCCAGCGGCCCATCACCCCGCCCACCGCGGCCGGGGTCTCCCAGCCGCGTTCGGTGATCAGACGGTTGATCGCGGCGCCCAGCGGCAGCGGATCGCGGCCGTCCGCGCGGGCGCCGGACCGCAGTCCACCGCCCCGGCGGGCCTGCCGGCGCTCCTGCGCGGCGTCCCCGCGGGCCCGCGCCTGCTCCTTCGCGGCCCGCAGCGCGACCCGCGCCAGATCGATCCCCGACGCCTCCGGCGCACGGGCACCCTCGGCACCCGGCAGACCGGGCCCGCCCGGCACACCGGGCAGCCCGGCGCCCGGACCACCGGGCCCGGCCCCCGGGAACGGCGTGTTCTCGTTCACAGCCGGGTCACCTCGCCCTCCGCCACCGTGTACCGCACCCCGGTCAGCACGGCCGGGACGTCGTCGTCGACCGCCGCGGTCACCAGGACCTGCTCGCCCGGCGCCACCAGCTCGGCCAGCCGCTCCCGGCGCCGCGCGTCCAGCTCGGCGAAGACGTCGTCCAGCACCAGGACCGGCTCATTGCCTTCGGCGCGCAGCAGATCGTACGAGGCCAGCCGGAGCGCCAGCGCGTACGACCAGGACTCGCCGTGGCTGGCGTACCCCTTCGCGGGCAGTCGGCCGAGCCTGAGCACCAGATCGTCGCGGTGCGGACCGATCAGGGTCACGCCCCGCTCGATCTCCTGTTTGCGGGACGCCGCGAGCGCCGCCATCAGCAGGGTGTACAGCTCGTCGGGCCGGTGCGGAAGGGGCGGGGGCTCGGCGTCCGCGGTCTCCCCGGTGTCACCCGCCGCGGCGGCCGCGGCGGAGGAACGGTACTCCAGCGCGATCGGACCGCCGCCCGGCGCCAGGGACTCGTACGCCTTGTCCGTCAGCGGCTGGAGCGCCGTGATCAGCTCGGCCCGGCGCGCCAGGAGTTCGGCGCCGGCCCGGGCCAGATGCTGGTCCCAGACGTCGAGGGTGGAGAGGTCGGCGCCGCGCCCGCCGTGCCGCCGGGCCAGCGCCGCCGACTTCAGCAGGGTGTTGCGCTGTTTGAGCACCCGCTCGTAGTCGGATCGGACGCCCGCCATCCGGGGGGAACGCGCGGTGATGAGTTCGTCGAGGAAGCGCCGCCGGTCGCCGGGGTCGCCCTTGACCAGTGCCAGATCCTCCGGCGCGAACAGCACGGTCCGCACTATCCCCAGCACATCGCGCGGCTTGACCTGCGACGACCGATTGATCCTGGCGCGGTTCGCCCGGCCCGGGTTGAGTTCAAGCTCGACCAGCTGGGACCGCTCGCCCTGGGTGACGGCCGCCCGGATCACGGCCCGCTCGGCCCCGGCGCGTACCAGCGGAGCGTCGGAGGAGACCCGGTGGCTGGCGAGGGTGGCCAGATAGCCGATCGCCTCGACGAGATTGGTCTTGCCCTGCCCGTTCGCCCCCGTGAACGCGGTGACGCCCGGATCGAGAGGAACCTCGACCCGGGCGTACGAGCGGAAGTCGGCCAACGACAAATGCGTGACGTGCATGGATGTACGCCGACCTCCCCGGCCGAAGCCGTCGTGCTCTCCGGCCGACGGCCGTTACCTCTTGTTACTTCTTCGTCTCCACCGCGTGGCCACCGAACTGGTTGCGCAGCGCGGCGATCATCTTCATCTGCGGGGAGTCGTCCTGGCGGGAGGCGAAGCGCGCGAACAGCGACGCCGTGATCGCCGGCAGCGGCACGGCGTGGTCGATGGCCGCCTCGACGGTCCACCGGCCCTCGCCGCTGTCCTCCGCGTAGCCGCGCAGCTTGTCGAGGTGCTCGTCCTCGTCGAGGGCGTTCACCGCCAGGTCGAGCAGCCAGGAACGGATGACCGTCCCCTCCTGCCAGGAGCGGAAGACCTCGCGTACGTCGGTGACGGCGTCGGCCTTCTCCAGCAGCTCCCAGCCCTCGGCGTACGCCTGCATCATCGCGTACTCGATGCCGTTGTGGACCATCTTGGCGAAGTGGCCCGCGCCGACCTTGCCCGCGTGGACCGCGCCGAACTCGCCCTCGGGCTTGAGCGCGTCGAAGACCGGCTGCACCTTGGCGACGTTCTCGGCGTCACCGCCGTACATCAGGGCATAGCCGTTCTCCAGGCCCCAGACACCGCCGGAGACACCGCAGTCGACGAAGCCGATGCCCTTGATGCCCAGCTCGACGGCGTGCTTCTGGTCGTCGGTCCAGCGGGAGTTCCCGCCGTCGACGACGACGTCGCCGGGGGAGAGGAGCTCGGCCAGCTCGTCGATGGTGGACTGGGTCGCGGCCCCGGCCGGGACCATCACCCACACCACGCGCGGGGCCGGAAGCTGCTCAATGAGCTCCCCCAGGCTGTGGACATCGGCGAGATCGGGGTTCCGGTCGTATCCGACGACGGTGTGGCCCGCGCGGCGGATGCGCTCGCGCATGTTGCCGCCCATTTTGCCGAGGCCGACGAGGCCGAGCTGCATCTTTCGTGTCCTTCGCGTAGTCCGACGTTTTCCGTACCTGACCTGGGTCGAGCCTACGCCGGACGGTTCGGTGCGGCCCGGCGGGTCACCCGGTGACGGATGGGCCCGCCACGGCGCGGCGGTCGTCGTGCCTCCCGGCCCCTGACACGGGGCCGGGCAAGGGCCGACGGGGGTCCGGTCGGTGCTCAGCCGGAGAGGCGGACCGGCATGATCAGGTACTTGTACGCGTCGTCGGCCTCGGCGTCCACGGCCGGCCTGCCGCTCAGCAGGGCGGGCTTGGTCGAGGTCGTGAAGGACAGCTGGGCGACCGGCGAGTCGATCGCGCTCAGCCCGTCGAGCAGGAACGTCGGGTTGAAGGCGATCGAGATGTCGTCGCCCTCCAGCTGGGCGTCGACCCGCTCCACAGCCTGTGCGTCGTCGCTGGAGCCCGCCTCCAGGATCAGCACGCCCTGCTCGAAGCTGAGCCGGACCGGGGTGTTCCGCTCGGCGACGAGCGCGACGCGCTTGACGGCCTCGACGAAGGGGGCGGTCTCGATCACGGCCACCGAGTTGAACTCGGTGGGGAAGAGCGTGCGGTACTTCGGCAGATCGCCTTCGAGGAGCCGGGTCGTGGTCCGCCGTCCGGCGCCCTCGAAACCGATGAGCCCTTCGCCGGAGCCGCTGCCGGAGAGCGCGAGCGTGACCGTGTCGCCGCTGGTCAGCGCCTTGGCGGTGTCCAGCAGGGTCTTCGCGGGCACCAAGGCGACGGCGGAGGTCTCCGCGTCCTCGGGCTTCCACAGGAACTCGCGGACCGCGAAGCGGTAGCGGTCGGTGGAGGCCAGGGTGACGGTGTCGCCCTCGATCTCGATCCGGACGCCGGTCAGGACGGGCAGGGTGTCGTCACGGCCCGCGGCGATGGCGACCTGGGCGGCGGCGGCGGCGAAGACCTCACCGGGGACGGTCCCGGTCGCGGTCGGCATCTGCGGCAGCGCGGGGTACTCCTCCACCGGCAGGGTGTGGAGGGTGAAGCGGGAGGAGCCGCAGACCACGGTCGCCCGTACACCGTCCGTGGAGATCTCCACCGGGCGGTTGGGGAGGGCGCGGCAGATGTCGGCGAGCAGCCGGCCGGAGACCAGGACCGTGCCGTCCTCCTCGATCTCGGCCTCGACGGAGACCCGGGCCGAGACCTCGTAGTCGAAGCTGGAGAAGCTCAGCGCGCCGTCCTCGGCCTTCAGCAGCAGACCCGCGAGCACGGGCGCCGGAGGACGGGCTGGGAGGCTCCGGGCCACCCAGGCCACCGCCTCCGCGAGTACATCGCGCTCCACCCGGATCTTCACCGGAACCGCCTCCTGCTGTCGCCGTCTCGCCCTTGCTGGCTCTTGTCGTCGGCTGTGTCGCCGGGGTCCAGTCTGACGTACGGCGCTGACAGCGGGTGCGCCTCGGGGTCAAGTCGTGACCACGGGCGTGCCGGGCGGTCGGAGCGAGTTGTGCACAGGTCCCACTTCGAAACGGATTCCCCGGTAACTCTAAGTGGGAGTAGTAGTAGGTCCTGTGGATACCGTGGATAACCGTGTATTCGCAGGTCAGCAGCGGTTTTTTATCCACCGGTCCTGTGGGTGGAGCCGGTGGATAACCCGGTGTTTCTGTGGACGCCCGAAAGTTCTGCACAGGCGATGCACAGCTCGGGGGTAGTTCTCCCCAGCCCTGTCCCCAGCTTTACCCCGGTTCCCCACAGCCCAACCCGCCCCCTTGGTGTGACGGCTTTCACTCGACCCGGTGAGACGGGGTGTTGTGTTGCCGAACAGTGGACAGCGGTGTGGACAAGCTGTGGGCAACCGGCCACTGCCTGTGGGTAGCCGGTGGACAACTTTTCCCGCCCCCTGTGGACGGTCGCGTTGTCCACAGTCTGTGGAAACCGGTTGGCCACAAATCCCCAACCGGTTGACCTGCTGTGATCATCAGAGGGTCGGTCCGCCTGTGGACACCGTTGGGACAACTCCGCGATCCCCAGGGTGTGGACGGTGGATTCTCCCCTGTCCTGTGGAGAACCGCGCCATCCCGGCCGGTATTCGAACACCGTCCGCGCCGCCGTCCCCCGCCCCGGGCCGCTCCGGACCGTCCCGAGAGCCCCGATACGGCCCTGATACGACCCCGATACGGCTCCGCACGGCCCCCACGAGCCCTTCCGGGAGCGCTCCCCACGGCCCTCGGGACGCGGCTCCGGGCCGTCGCCCGTCGCCCCGCGGGACGCGCCGTCCCACCCGGGCCCCGGCGGGCCGCTCGTGGAAAAGCGGAGGGCGCCCCGGGACTCGACGAGGGCCCGGGGGGCCCCGCGCCCCCCCCCGGTGTGGGGCCCCGGGGGGGCCGGGGGGGGGCGCCCCCCCCCCGCCGCCGGTGGGGGCCGGTCACCTGGTCAGGACCGGGCCTGCTTGCGGCGCCGGGCGACGATCACGGCGCCCGCGCCCGCGGCCATCACGCCCGCGGCGGCGGCCAGCAGACCGGTGGTGGGCACTCCGGCGCCGGTGGCGGCGAGGGCGCCGCCGGTGGAGCCACCGGTGGAGCCGCCGACCGAACCGCCGCCGACGGTGCCGCCGGTCGTCCCGCCGGTGGTGCCGCCCGTGCTCGAACCGCCGGTCGAGCCACCCGTCGAGCCGCCGGTGGAGGCGCCCGCCGAGGTGTCACCGGGGAGCTGGACCGACTTGTCGAGGGAGACCGCGAGGGTCACCGGGTCGAGTTCGACGCCCGGCTTGTACATACCGCTGAACGCCTTGGAGCCGTCGGCGGTCAGCGTGGCCGGGACACCGGTCAGCCGGACCAGCTTGTTCTCGGCCTTCAGCGCGCCCGAGGGCACATCGAGCGCCGCGATGCCGTAGTCGTTGTACGTGGTGACCTTCCCGGTGTCCTTGTCCTTGGTGACGACATCGGCCAGCAGCGTGCCCTTGGCGCCGTCGACGCGCACCTGGAGGTCGCTGAGCTTCAGATCGAGCGCGTTCACGCCGGTGGTGGGGTCCTTGTGGCCGAGGAAGCGGACCGCGCCGCCGAAGGACGCCTTCAGGGACTTGTCCTTCGCGGTGAAGGTGCCCTTGCCCTTGGGGAAGCGGTAGCCGTTCGCGGTGGTGGCGGTGCCGTCGGAGACCTCGATCCGGCCCTGGGCGAAGCCGGTGGTCACGTACTCCCGGAACTTCTTCTTCACGCCCCAGTCGAGGTTGCCGTCGACGACGGTGCCCTGGTCGGTGCCGGCCCCGCCGCCGGTGCTGCCGCCGGTGGTGCCCGTGCCGGCGGTGCCGGTCGCTCCGCCGGTGCCGGTGGTGCCGTTGGTGCCGTTGGTGCCCGATCCGGCGGTGCCGTTCCCGCCCGCGCCGTTGGAACCGGTGCCCGCGTTGGTTCCGCCCGCGTTGGTTCCGCCCGCGTTGGAGCCGGTGCCCGCGGTGGAGCCCGTCCCTCCGGTGGTGCCGGTCCCGGTGCTGGTGCCGCCGTTGCCGTTGCCGCCGCTCGAACCGCCCATGTCGGGCGTCACGGTGAGCGTGACCGGGTCGAGCGCCTCACCCTCCTTGTACATGCCCGCGAAGGCCTTGGATCCTTCGGCGGTCAGGGCGGCCGGGATGTCCTTGAAGACCATCGCGCCCGCCGCGCCCTTGCCGGGCTTGACGCCCTTCAGATCGAGGACGGCGATGTCGACGTCCTGCTGGGTCGCGTTCTTGAAGGTGATGTCGGCGCTGATGGCACCGCTGGTACGGCCACTGCGGTACTTGACGTCGGTGAGGGTGAGGGAGAACCGGTGACCGGTGGCGTCGAAGGTGACCCCGCCCTTGAACGACGTGGTGACGTCCTTCGTCGCCATGTCGTAGCCGCCGGTGCCGTCGACGAAGGTGAACGGGCCGTTGGCGGCGGCCTGCCGGGCTCCGTCGGCGACGGTGATGGAGCCGCCCGCGGTATCGGTGACGTACTCGCGGAACTTCTGCTTGAACCCCCAGTCCAGCGTGCCGTTCTTCAGCGGGATCCCGGCCGTGGCGGCGGCACCGGCCGTGGCGGCGGCACCGGCGGCGGCGTCGGCCGCCGGGCGGACGTCGTTCGCCGCGAAGGCGGGGAGGCTGAGGGCGGTGGCACCGAGCGCGACCGCCGTGGCGGTGGCGGCGACGGTGGCCATGCGGCGTCGTCTCGTTGCTGACATGAGGGTTCTGCTCCTGCGGTTCGGGGGCGAGGGGATCAGTCGGTGGGGGTGGGGGCGGCCTCGGCGGTCGACGCGCGCTTGCGGCGTACGGCCCAGAGGGCGATCGCCAGGGCCGCGACCAGGACGCCCGCGCCGACGGCGACGAACACCCCGGTCGACGAGGAGGAGTCGGAGGACGACGCGGCGGGGGCCGGGGCGTCGGAGGAGGAGGAGGAGGCCGACGGCGTGGCGGCGGGGGTGGCCGCCGCGGTCGGCCCGCTGCCCAGGTCGGGCAGGGCCGGGAGCTTCGCGGCCTGGTCGACGGCGACGGCGAGGGAGATCGGGTCCATCGCGGTACCCGCCTTGTACATGCCGCCGAACGCCTTCGCGCCGCCCTCGGTGAGGGTCGCGGGCACCTCGGTCAGCACGGCCAGGCCGTTCTTCGGCGCGAAGTCCGCGGCGGGGAAGGTGATCAGGGGCACGGCCGGGGTCGTGGTGGCGCCGTTGACGACATCGGCGCTGAGGGTGCCCCTGCCGCCGGCGACCTTCGCGGTGACCTTGGTGAGGGTGAGGTCGATGTGCTGTCCGGTGAACCGGACGGAACCGGCGAAGGTCGCGTCGAGGCTCTGCTTCTTCGTGTCGTACGCGCCCTTACCCCGCGGGAAGCGGAAGAGGGCTCCGCCGTCCTGGGCGCCGCCGGAGAGGGTCCACTTCCCCTGGGAGATGGAGCCGGTCACGTACTCGCGGAAGGTGCGGCGCACACCCCAGTCGACGGCAGCGTCCCGGACGGCGCCGCGCGCGGTGTCCCCGGCGTCCTTGGTGTCCGCAGACGGCTTCGGGGCGGGGGCCGGAGTGGTCTTCTTCCGCGGCTCGACGAGGTCGACGCTCAGGCTGATCGGGTCGAGCGGGGTGCCCGCGGTGTAGAACCCGGCGAAGGCGCTGGCGCCCTGCGCGGTGAGGGTCGTGGGGATGTTGTCGAGCTGGATCGGGCCGCGTCCGCCGCGCATGTCGACACCGGACAGATTCAGTGCGGCGAAGGCCACCTGGGTGGAGCGGGTCACCTTGCCGGTGCCGCGGGCCTTGCTGACCATGTCGACATGGAGGGTGCCCCGGCCGCCGGAGATCCTGACGGTCGGGCGGCTGACGGCGAGGTCCAGCTCATGGCTGCCGTCGGGCTTGCGGTGGCCGGTGAAGTGGACCCCGCCGGTGAACCCGGCGTCGAAGACTCCGGTCTCCGGGTCGTACGAGCCCTTCGCCGAGTGGAAGCGGAACTGGTTGCCGCCGACGGTGGCGGCACCCGAAGCCAGCCGGAAGTCCCCCTGCGCGATGGGGCCGGTGACATAGGTCTGGAACGAGGACTTGAGCCCCCAGTCGAGCCGGCCGCCCTGCACCCCGCGTTCGGCCGCGTGGGCGGTCCCGGCCGGGACCAGCGCCCCGAGCAGGGCCGCGAGCAGTACGACGGCGAATGCCCGGGCCGATCGGTACGGCGGCATGAAGACCCTCCTGGGGACGGTGGCGCCCGCCCGGCTGCGGTACGGCACGGAATGCGACCCCCGCGCGGCACGAGCGCGGACGTACGGAAAGCGGGTGTAAGGAAAGGCCGGCCAGGACGGGGACAGCCGGGACACACGCCCTGGCCAGCAAGGTAAGGCTAACCTAAGCTATCTCCGGCACTCACGGGTAGCCCCCGTCCGCCACCGGTTCCGGTGCCGGGCGGAGGCGGCCCGCGGGGAGCCGGCAGGACTCAGCAGGTACGGCCGCGACAGGAACAGGACGGTGCCCCCGGTGCCATCGGACCGCAGAACCCCCTTGGCGCGCACGGCGTTCGCCGCGCTCGCCCTCGTCATCGCCGTGGCGGCGACCGGCTGCGGCGGCGGTGGTACGGCGACCGCTTCCAAGGCGGCGGGGACGGCCGGAAAGCAGGCCGCGGACCGGGTGGAAACACCGGCGAAGGCGCCGGAGCCGCGGCTTCCGGTGACCGTGCCCTCGGCCGACGGCAAGCGGATCACGGTCTCGTCCGTGGACCGGATCGTGCCGCTGTCCGGGTCGCTGAGCGAGATCGTCTACACCCTCGGCCTCGGTGACCGGGTGGTGGCGCGTGATGTCACCGCCACGTTCGAGCAGGCGAAGCACCTCCCGGTGGTGACCCGGGGCCACGCCGTGTCGGCGGAGAGCGTGCTGTCGCTGAAGCCGACCCTGGTCGTCGCCGACACCAACACCGGACCCGCGGAGGCGATCGACCAGATCCGGGACGCCGGTATCGCCCTGGTCACGGTGGAGACCGCGAAGTCCCTCGACGACGTCCGGCCCCGGATCGAGGCCGTCTCGGCGGCGCTCGGTGTCCCCGCCGCCGGAATCGATCTCGTGCGGAGCACCGAGGCGCGGATCACGGCCGTCCAAAAGACCGTCCCGAAGCCGGCCGATGGCAAGAAGCCGCGGGTCGCCTTCCTCTATCTGCGCGGCACGGCCTCCGTCTATCTGCTCGGCGGCGCCGACTCGGGGGCGACGTCCCTGCTGGAGGCCGCGGGCGCGCTCGACGCGGGCAAGGAGTCGGGGCTGAGGAAGGACTTCACGGCGATCACGAGCGAGGCGCTGGCGAAGGCCGCGCCGGACGCGATCCTGGTGATGTCGAAGGGCCTCGACTCCGTCGACGGCGTCGACGGACTCGTGAAGATCCCCGGGGTGGCCCAGACCCCGGCCGGTATGGACCGCCGCGTGGTGGCCGTCCCCGACGGGGTGATGCTCAACTACGGCCCCCGTACCGACCAGGTACTGAAGTCGCTGGTCGAGCAGTTGTACGGCGAGGGGGCCGGCGCGTGACCACCGTGACCGGACCCGCCGCCGCGAAGGACGCCGAGGACGCGAACGACGTGAAGGGGCGGGCGAAGGAACCGGCCCCGGCCAAGGGCCGCCGCTCCACCATCTGGCTGCTGACGGCGGGCCTGCTGGGCGCGCTGTTCACGGTGGCCCTGGTGTCCGCCGGATACGGCGCGTACGACATCCCGACCGGGGACGTACTGGCATCGGTCCAGCACCGTCTGGGGCTGGGCGGACAGCCGCTGGACCGGGTCGGCGAGAGCGTGCTGTGGAATGTCCGGCTGCCCCGGGTCGTTCTGGCGCTGCTGGTCGGCGCGTCCCTGGGCTGCGCCGGGGCCCTGATGCAGGGCGTCTTCGGCAATCCGCTCGCCGAGCCGGGCATCATCGGCATCTCGGCGGGCGCCGCGGTCGGCGCGGTCGCCTCGATCGCCCTCGGCCTCACCCTCTTCGGCAACTGGACCGTCACCGTCTTCGCGTTCGCCGCCGGACTGCTGACCGTCTTCCTGGTGTACGCGATGTCCCGCTCGGGCGGCCGGACCGAGGTCGTCACCCTGATCCTCACCGGGGTCGCCGTCAACGCCTTCGCGGGCGCGCTGATCGGGCTCTTCGTCTTCTTCGCCGACAACGCGCAGATCACCCAGATCACCTTCTGGCAGCTGGGCTCCCTCTCCCAGGCGACCTGGCCGAAGGTGCTCGCGGTGCTGCCGTGCACCCTGCTCGGGCTGCTGGTCGCGCCGCTGTACGCCCGCAAGCTCGATCTGCTGGCCCTGGGCGAGCGGCCCGCCCGCCATCTGGGGGTGGACGTCGAACGGCTGCGGATCACCCTGATCCTGGTGGTGGCGCTGCTGACGGCCGCCGCGGTCGCCGTCGCCGGGATCATCACCTTCGTGGGGCTGCTCGTCCCGCATCTGCTGCGGATGGCGAACGGCCCCGGCCACCGGTTCCTCGTCCCCGGCAGCGCGCTCGGCGGCGCGCTGATGCTGGCGGCGGGCGATCTCGCGGCCCGTACCGTCGCGGAACCCGCCGAGCTGCCGCTCGGTGTGCTGACCGCCCTCTTCGGCAGCCCGTTCTTCTTCTGGCTGCTCCGCAGGACCCGTCGCAGGCAGGGAGGCTGGGCATGAGGGGCGTGCTCACGGGGCTCACGGGGCTCACGGGATTCGCGGTACGGGAGCGGGAGCTGCCCGCCCGGCCGGTACCGGGCTCCGTGCTCGCGGAGGCGAGCGGGGTACGGATCCGGCTCGGCGGGCGCGAGGTGCTCGCGGGCGCCGATCTGGCGGCCCGCTCGGGCGAGGTGCTCGCCCTGGTGGGGCCCAACGGGGCGGGCAAGTCGACCCTGTTCGCGGCGCTCGCGGCGGATCTGGCGCCCGCGGCGGGCACGGTCAAGATCGCGGGCCGCCCGGCCGCCGCGTGGACGGCCCGCGATCTGGCGCTGCGCCGGGCCGTACTCCCCCAGTCGTCGGCGCTGTCCTTCCCCTTCCCGGTGGAGGAGGTCGTCCGGATGGGCCGCGCGCCCTGGGCGGGCACCGTCCGGGCGGACGAGGACGACACGGCCGTGGCCGAGGCGCTGCGGGTGACGGAGACCGAGGGCTTCGCGGACCGCCCGTTCTCGGAGCTGTCCGGCGGTGAACGCGCCCGGGTCGCCCTCGCCCGGGTACTGGCCCAGCGGACGGCGCTGCTCCTCCTCGACGAGCCGACGGCCGCCCTGGACCTGCGCCATCAGGAGCTGGTCCTGCGGATCTGCCGGGACCGGGCGGCGAACGGCGACGCGGTGGTCGTCGTCCTCCACGACCTGGGTCTCGCGGCGGCGTACGCCGACCGGATCGCGGTCCTCGACGACGGCCGGGTCGCCGCCGACGGGCCCCCGTCCGAGGTCCTCGACGCGGCGTTGCTGACCCGGGTCTACCGCCAGCCGGTCGAGGTCTTCCCCCATCCCCGTACGGGCGTTCCGGTGGTCCTGCCGGAACGCCCGGCGGCCGGGACCACCGGTTAGACACCGGGTCCCGGAGCAGGAGGCCGGTCCGTCGCCACCGGACCGGCCTCCGTCCTATCGCCCTCGGGGCCGGGGGCTCAGGCGTCGGGCCGCCAGTCGAACGGGAAGTGCTTGCTGGATCCGCCGCGGTACCGGGCGGAGAAGTCGAAGCCCTCGGCGTGGTCGTCGCTCACCACACCCCAGGTCGCGACCTGTCCGGGCCCGACCTCGGCACCGGGGGCGTTGATCAGCTGCACCCGGCGGTTCGGATCGGCGGTGGGTCCGGTGAGCGCCTTCGCGCCCACGTTCACCTTGTCGGAGACGGTCGCGCGCCAGTAGGAGAGATCCTCCGCCGCGTCGAAGACGATCGGCGCGTAGGTGACGGCGCGCACCTCACTGATGAGGGCGCCGAACTTGCCGGGCCAGCCGCCGACGTTGCCGCGGAACAGCTCCTCCAGGGCGTCGCGCTGCTCCTGGGTCCCCTTGGCGTCGATGTAGAACATCACCTTCATGGTGGCGTCGGGGTCGTCGACCCACATATTTCCGGAGAACTCGCCGAGCGCCACCACACCGAGGCCGTCGAGGCGGACGTCCCCGAAGTGGCCCTCGTGGATCTGCCAGACGAGGGTGAAGCGGCAGCACCCGTCCGTCGGGGACTGCGCGAAGGTGCAGGGACAGGGCATCGAGCAGCTGCAGACATCGAACCATTCGCCCTTGAGGTGCCAGTCCGTCGTGGTCATACGGTTCCCCTCTCCATGGGACAGATACCCCGGCGGGGTATCCAGCTGACGTGAGATTAGTTCGCGGCTCCCAGCAGTGTCAAATACCCAAGGGGGGTAGGGGTATGAGATAACGGCGACTCAACTGACCTGCACCGGAGGGGGACTTATGGCAAGGCCGTCGCGAGGCGTGACGTTTCAGCGGTCCCGGCGGCGGGCTCCGCGGGTAATCCGTTCGGCGGATTCGCCGGTGGACGGGCGTCCCTTATACCTGAAACACCGAGAGAGTTCGGAGGTCGGGCATGAGTACACCCGTTCCGGCGGCGAGCGTACGGCTCGTACGGCCCCAGGACATGCTGGTGATCGACTTCGACTTCCACAACCTCCGGTCCGATCCCGGCGCGGACCCCCCGCAGTTGCGCCGGATCGACCCGGATCAGCCCTGTGTGGTGGTGGTCCGTTTCGAACCCCAGCACATCACCGAGCAGACCGTCTACGAGAACGAGCCGGACCGGCCGGCGCCGGGCGCGATCGCCGCCCGGGCGGTGGGTCCAAGCCGGATCGCCTTCGTCGTGCCGGAGACGGTGAAGACCATCGCGTACACCGAGTCCGGTCTGCTGCGGTGGTGGCAGTGGGTCATGCGGGTGGTGCCCGCCGCCGGGCGGCCGGGCGACCGCGAGACGGACCTCCTGGTCGTGGACTGGCTGCATCTGACGCCGGAGCGGTACGCGACCTGGGACCACGCCGAGACCCCGGTGGAACACGACGGCAGGACCGAGCTGTGGCACACCCGGCTCGCCGGGCGCGGGCCCGCGGGCCGTCCCGACCCGTTCTCCGTGCCCACGGTCCGGGTGGTCGCCGCCGACGACCCGGCGAACCCCCAGGAGGCCGGGCTCTTCGGCGCGCTCAACCCCGAGGGGTTCGACTACCGCCAGCTCGTCACCCTCACCAATCCGCCCGAGCCGGACGCCGCGCCCGTGGCCGCGGCGCTGCTCGCGCTGAGCGCCGCCGGGGCCACCCTCGATCTGGACGGCCGGTGGGAGCCGACCACCACCCCGGGGCTGAACCTCAAGCACTGGGAGCACCACGCCTGGCAGGGCCGGGACAACAAGGTGATCCTGGAGCAGTACGGCTTCCTCGTCCCGTACGGGCATCGCGCCCTGCTGTTCACGGAGACCAAGCGGACGTTCGACGCCACCACCGGGGTGGCCTATCTCGAACAGCGGCGGTTCGTCCGGATCACCGAGCCCGTCAAGGAGTACCCGGGGGCGTACGGCGTGCCGTTCGGCGGCCGGGCGCTGCCCTTCCGCCGGATCGCGATCGAGGGGCCCGTACCGCCGGTCCTGCCGCGCAGCCCGGAGCCGCTGCTGGCGGGCCGCCCGGAGCACGGGTTCTGGATCCAGTCGCTGGACACCGGCGCCGATGTGGTGTTCGCCCTGCGGGCCACCGACCAGGCGGACCGCGAGCAGCGGTTCACCGCGCCCCTGGGGTTCGTCCCGCACGATGTGGCGGTCCGCTATCCGGCGGAGGGCACGGTCCTGCGGGAGTTGATCGACGCGTACGGCGGATTCGACCGGATCACCGGCGACGACCGGGACCCCCGGCGTTCGGTGGATCTCGCGGGGCAGGAACTCGGCTATACCGCCGAGCGGGATCCTGGCACCGCCTCCCACCCCACCCACCGGCTCTTCTGGGGCCTCCAGGGACCGCCGGGACCGGTCGACCCCCGGCCCGACAGCCCGCTGTTCTTCCCCCGCATGCTGGCCGCGGAGGCCCGGCTGACGGCGCTGGACGCCTTCTACGGCCCCGGGGATCCGGTCGTCCTGGGCTATGACGAGGCGTATCTGCGGGACGCCTTCGCCGGAAATCCCGGCGAGGTCTACGTCCGGGTCCGCGCATCGGTGGCGTCCCTCGCCTCCGGCGCGGACGAACCGGTCCAGCGGACCGTCCTCAACAGCAGCGGTATCGGCGGCATCTGGACACCGAATCTCGACGTCGGCGGGGTGTCACGGGCCATCGGCGCGGTGGGCGGGAACGCCGAGACCGTCGATCTGCTGCGGGACGAGGGGACGATCACCGGCAAGTCCTACTTCGACGTCAGGGACCAGCTGAACTGGGCCGTGCTGTTCGGGGCCACCCTCCTGGCGAACGTCCTGCCGGACAACGTGGGGGGCCGGGAGTTCGCCCCGAAGATCAAGAAGGAGACCCTCTACCCCAAGAGGCCCAACAACGGGCTCCCCAATCTGGACAAGCAGCCTTCGGGGCACCGGATGACCATCACGTTCAGCACCCCCCTGGTCGACGCCGGTCCGTTCCGGGCCCTCGTCGGCGACACCCGGGCCAAGCTCGATCTGAAGGTCCTCAACGAGGTCGGTTATGCCGAGGGCACCAACACCAACACGATCTGCGGCAAGATCTCGCTCTTCGAGCTGAGGCTGATGACGGCGACCCCGGGTCTCCAGTTCATCGGGGTGGTCTTCAAGGACTTCCAGTTCAGCTACGACCACGACGGCGGGCCGTCCTTCAAACCGGGAGTCGACGCGGTCCGGTTCTACGGCCCGCTCTCCTTCGTCGGCGTCTTCCAGGACGCCATCGGCGACGCCTTCAAGGGCGTCAGCATCCTCGGCCTCAAGCTGAAGACCTATCTGGAGATCACCTATACGGAGGTCCGGGTCGGTGTCACCTTCGGCCTGGAGGACATCAAGATGGGGCCCATCCTGCGGGTCACCAACTGTGTGCTGTCCGCCGGGATCGTCGTCCCCTTCGAGAAGAAGCCGGTCCGGGCCGCCTTCGGATTCGCCCGTGAGGACGAGAAGTTCAACATCACCGTGTACGGCTTCGGCGGCGGCGGCTTCCTCACCATCGAGGTGAGCGAGAAGCGCATGGAGAAGATCGAGGGCGCGCTGGAGGCCACGTACACCCTCGCCTTCGACTTCGCCCAGCTCGCCACCGGGCTCGCCAGGATCGCCATCGGCGTCTACTTCAAGCTGGAGCGGGGCGAGGACGAGGACGAGAACTCCAAGGACGAGGTCGTGCTCCGCGGCTATGTCCGGGCCACCGGGCGGCTGAGCGTCCTCGGGCTGATCAGCATCACGGCCGAGTTCTACGCCGACCTCCAGTACCGGCAGCTGGGCGGCGAGACCGCGGTGACCGCCCATGTCCGGGTCACCGTCTCCATCGACATCCTCTTCTTCCATGTCTCCGTCGCCCTGGAGTTCTTCTACAACCTCAAGGGCAGCATCTCCGACGAATCGCTCACCGGGGGCCGGGGATCCCTGGCCGTAGCCCCCGAAGAGCCCACCTCGTTCGGCGATCTGATGTCCCGCCAGGACTGGGACGAGTACTGCGCCGCCTTCGCGGGCTGACACCCCGGCTCCCTTCGTTCCGCCGTTCCGCCATCCCGTCCGAGGAGACCACCCCATGGCAGCCTCACGCATCGTCTGGACCCCGGTACCGGCCGGGCGCGAAGGCGGCCGGCTCAAGCTGTCCGTCCTCGTCTCGCCGCGGCTCGACGGAGCCGCGCCGACGCTCACCGGCTACCCCGAGTGGCTGGAGTGGCCCGCCCAGCGGCCCCGCTACTCCCTGGTCTTCGGCGCCGGGCCCGCGGTCCCGGCCGTGCCCGCGGGACCCGCGCCCCGGCTCGATCTGTGGCGGCGGCTCTTCCCCGGCACCACTCCCGTGGCCGCCGGGGCCGCGGCCCTGGCCCCCGCGGCAGTGCCGCCCATCCGCTCCTGGCCACCGGTCAGCGCCCGCGATCTGGCGCGCTCCGAGCACGCCGCCGCCACGGCCTTCCACGCCACCGCGCCGCTCAGCGTCAACGCGATGGCCTCCCGGGGCCCCGGTCTGACGGACGGAGGCGGGAACGGGAGCCGGAACGGGGGCGGCCGGCAGGACCTCGTCACCGACATCCCCATCCCCCCGGCCAGGCTCGCCCGCGCCCGTACCCTCATCGCCGACGCGCTGGCCAGGGACGGCTACTTCCTCGGCGGCCGGCTGGAGGACCCCGACTCGCCCTTCGAACCGTTCGGCGCCGCGCAGATCGACTTCCTGCTCGCCGACCAGTTCCACCAGCGCAGGGCCGGGGACAACCCCGCACCGGGCGGCGGTGATCTGACCGCCCACACCGCCCTGATCGCCGCCGGCGACCCCGTCGACTTCCACGCAGCCCTCGGCGCGCTCGCCCAGTACCCGGCGCTCCAGCGGGCCCTCGGACTGGTCGTGGACCTCACCGTGGACGGCGGGGCGCCGGGGGTGCTGGCCACCGGGGACCCGGTGGCCGTGGCCCTGCGGGTGGAGTGGCCGCCACTGGCTCCGGCCGGTCCCTACGAGGCCGTACTGCCCGCGGTGAACACGACGCTGACCGCGTCCCGGTTCACCGCGAAGCCCGCCGGGACCCTGGCCGTCGACGGACTGCTGCGGCTGGACTCCGACCGGTTCGAGGTGGTGGAGGTCGACGCGGACGGTACGGCGGACGCCCTCGCCGGCTTCGGCCGCAAACTCCTCGACCGCGGCGAAGGCTTCTCCGGCGCCCCGGCCGTACCGCCCGACGCCGCCCTCCCGATCGCCGTCCGACCCGGCGGCGAACCGGCCCCGCTGCCCAGCCACCGCGCCGACAGCATCGGTGTGGTGCAGCGCGGCCGGGCCCGTGATCTGCACGAGCGGCTGACCCGGGCCACGTTCCGGGCCGCCGCCGCACCGTCCCTCCTGGCCGCCGAACCCTTCGCCGCCGAGGAGCTGGAGTACGGCTTCCGGGTCGACGTCTGGGACGACGTGACCCGGCGCTGGCGCTCCCTGTGCCGCCGCGCCGGTACCTACGACTGCGGCGGACTCCGGTTCGAGGCCACGGACGAGGGCACCGTCCATCTCGCCCACAGCACCGCCCCCGACAGCGGCGATCCGACGATCTACCTCCATGAGTCGATCTTCGCCTGGGACGGCTGGAGCCTCGCCGCGAGCCGCCCCGGCAGCATCACCCGCACCGTGAACGGGGAGGAGGTCACCGTCGGCCCCGACTCCGACCCCACCGGGCCCGTCCAACTGCGCACCTCCTTCCGCGCCCTCGGCCTGCCCAAGCTGCGGTACGGCCGCGGCTACCGCTTCCGGGCCCGTACCGTCGACGTCACCGGCAACGGACCCGGCCCCGACGACCCCGCCGACGACGACTTCGGCGCCGCCACCCCGCTCGTCCGCCATCTCCGCTTCGACCCCGTCGGCTCACCCGATCTGCTGCCCGCCGCGCCCCGCACCCAGGGCGAGTCCCTCGCCCTCCTGGTGATCAGGGGCCACGACGACGACGCGGCAGATGAGATCTGCGAGCGCCGGGTCGTGCCCCGCCGCACCAGCCCGGCGACGGCCGAACGGCACGGGATGTACGACGTCGCGCCCACCCCCGTGAACCCGGGCGGCCTGGACCGGCTCGCCTACGCCGACATCGTGCGGCGCGATACGGCCGGCTTCACCGGCGGCACCGAGGACCCCGGCGGCTGGGGCGACACCCCGTACTTCGCACACGCCCCGCTGGAAGTGCCGTATCTGCCGGACGTTCTCGCCCGGGGCGCCGCCTTCCGCGGCCTGCCGGGACTGCCGCCCGGCGAGGTCTTCCCCGTCGCCTTCGACGACCGGCTGTCCTGGCCGCGCCGGGCCCCGTTCACCCTCCGTCTGGAGCACGGCACCGGCGCCCCCGCGTACGACTCCGTCCGGCGGGTGCTCACGGTCCGGCTGCCGCCGGGGCGGACCGCCGACATCGTCTGCTCCGCGCGGATCGACGAGGACGATCTGGACGTCCTCGGCATCTGGCGGTGGTTCCTCGACAGCGGACTGACCCCGCCGCCCGGTACCACCGTTGACGAGCTGCGGCGGCTGGCCGCGCAGGGACGGCTCTGGCAGTTCACGCCCTCCCGCCCGCTGAAATTGGTGCACGCCGTCCGGCGGCCCGTCGCGCCCGCGGTGTTCGGCAAACCGCTCGCCGTCCGGGTCCCCGGCGACACCTCGGCCCGGATCGTGGACGTCCTCACCCTCGACCGGGCCAGTACGGCCAAGGTCGACTTCCGCGCCGAGTGGACGGAGCCGGGCGACGCGCCCGACGATCCCGCGCCCGTGCTGCGCGCGGGCCGGTCCCATCTCACGACCCTCGCCACCGCCCCGGCCGACCCCGACGGCGACCGGCTCAGGCTCGACGCCCGGCACGAGTTCCACGACACCCTGCACCGTACGGTCGTCTACACCGCCGTGGCCGCCACCCGCTTCGGCGACTTCTTCACCGAGACCGCGCGGGCCGTCCTGACCGGGGTGGCGCCCGCGGTGGTCGCGCCCCGGGAGATCGCCGACGGCACACTCACCGTCATCGACCCCGCCGAAGGACGGGAGTTCGCCGACACCGACTACGTCGCCGACCTGGCCGCCGGGACGATCCGCCGCTCGGGACCCGATTCGGCGATCCCCGACGGCGCCACCGTCGAAGCCGGTTTCGTGACGGGACCTGTGACCCGGATCAACACCGAGGCACAGCGGCCCGTCGTCGTCACCGTCCGGTCGTCGGCCCGGCCGGCCCCGCCCGACATCGCCTATCTCGTCCCCACCTTCGGCTGGGAGCGGGCCCACGACGACACCGGGTTCACCAGCACCCGGCGCGGCGACGGGCTCCGGGTCTATCTCCGCCGCCCCTGGTACTCCTCCGGCGAGGGCGAGGAACTCGGCGTCGTCCTCGCGACGGACGGCGCGCCGCCGGCCGCCCTGCGCCCCTGGGTCACCCTCCGCGGTCAGGACCCGCTGTACGCGTCGGCGCCCACCGCCGCGGCGCCCGGTACGGCCGAGTTCCCCCGCGCCACCGGGACCGCGACCGGACTGGTCCTCGCCGAATCGGGGACCGTACCGGATCTGCCGAGGGTCGCCGTGGCCGCGCACGCCGTGGGCTACGACGAGCGGCGCCGGATGTGGTACTGCGATCTGACCATGCCACCGGAGCGCGCCTACCGCCCCTTCCTGCGGTTCGCGTTCGCCCGCTATCAGCGGCAGTCGCTCTCCGGCCTGGAGCTCTCCCCCGTAGCCCTCGCCCAGTTCGCCCAGCTCAACCCGGACCGCACCCTGTCCGTGACGTTCGGCGCCGAGGACCCGGCGCGGGCGACCGTCACCGTGTCGGGGCCGACGTACGCCGGCGACCCGGCGCGCGGCGCACGGCTCACCCTGCTCCTCCAGACCGCCGACCCCGGCCGGTCGGGCGCGCTGGGCTGGCGTACCGCGTCCGAGTCCGCGCTGCCGCCGGTACCGGGCGGCGGTGGACGGTGGAGCGCCGACGTCACCCTGCCCACGCCGCCCGGCACCGCGCCCCTGCGGCTGCTGGTCGAGGAGCGGGAGGTGCTGCCGACGGCCGGGAGCCGTCTGGTGTACGCGGACGCCGTCGAGATCTGAACAGCCCCTGGCCGTACCACCCGAAGGACAGAGATGACCACCTCCACCTCCAGCGGGACCTCCGCCGCCGCGCTGCCGCCGGGCGGCTTCGGCAACGGTATCTTCCAGGCGTACGTCAACGGCCGGGAACGGCCGGGAGCCGGTGAGTTCACCCTCCTCACCGGCGAACAAAACCCGGCGGGACCCGGCCGGGACGTCCTCTACGGGCGCGGTGTCCCCGGCACCGGCTTCCTGCGGGTCGCGGACCTGGGCACGGGACGGGTCTACGTCCAGGGCCAGTTGCTCACCCACGCCGACGAGGAGTCGCTCGACCCGTCGGTACGGTCCGTCCTGGTGGCCGGGGCCGAGTCCGTGACCCGGTGGTCCGTACCGGACGCCTTCGATCTGGAGCAGCGGGTCGGGGTGAGCGGGACGACGGCCGCGGACTCCCGGGTCACCGTCACCACCAGGATCACGGATACCCGGACGGAACGGCACCGCTTCCGGATCGAATATCTCTGGGACACGGCGGTCGCCGGGGACGACGGCCCGGTGGTCCAGCTCGGCGCCGCCGGGTCGTCGTTCCGCCCCTTCGACCCCGTCGCCTCCACGGAGCAGACCTTCGACCGTCCTACGGGCGATATCGCCGTGGCCGACCGGTTCGCGAACCCGGGCTCCCCCACGTTCGCCGTCGCGGTCTCCGGCACCGGCATCCCCGGCGCGGTTCCCGACCGGGTGCAGTTCGTCTGTCTGCCGGAGGCCGTCTTCGCCCCCATCGGCGGCTATGTCACCGACCCGGAACGCGATATCAGCAGCCCCGCATCGACCTGTCGCGCCACCACCGGCGGCCCCGACTCCGGGCTGCTGCTGCTCTGGTCCAGGGACGCGGCCCAGGACGACGCCACGGTCGCCGCGACCCTGCGGATGAGCCCGGCGACCCCGTACGCGAGCACTCTGCGCGCGGGCCCGGTCTCCCTGGGCCGGGCGACCGCCACCCTCACCGACACCGCGACGGGCCACCCGGTCCGCGGCCGGCTCCTCGTCTTCACCTCGGGCGGCCGGGAACGCTGCCGGGTGACCACCGACGCGGCGGGCCGCGCGACCTGCGAGGCGCTGCTCGGCGGAGTGCTGGGCTACGACGTGGACTTCGCGGGCGACGCGATCTGGGCTGCGGCGCGCGCTCATGGGGGGCTGCCGCGGGAGGAGTAGGGACTCCGCGGTGGGGGGCCCCGGGTCGGGGGCGAACGCGGGACCCCCCCGCCGGGGGCCGGCGGCGGCGGGCAACAGGAAGCAGG
>NZ_JBHYZV010000012.1:53515-125839 GCF_042753905.1 Streptomyces sp. NPDC059248
ACTTGGTTGTGCGCGCCCCCCCTCGTGGGGGGGCCCCCCCGTCGGGATCGGCCCCCGCCGGCTCGGGCGCGGCCACCCGCCCGCCGCCTCCGACCCCCACCGCGGGGCGCGTCAGGCGGCGGGCATCAGGACGCTGTCGATGATGTAGACGTTGGCGTTGGCGGTCTTGACGTTGCCGCAGACGACCTTGGCGGAGCCCCCGACGGTGTAGGACTCGCCGGAGCCCGAGGTGGTGAGCTTGGACTTCTCCAGGGAGTCGAAGGAGCCGTTGCCCAGGTCGGCGGGGGTGAGCTGCTGTCCGACGACGTGGTAGGTGAGGATCTTCGTCAGCTGGGCCTTGTCGTTGAGGACCTTGTCCAGGGTGGCCTTGGGGATCTTCGCGAAGGCGTCGTTCGTCGGCGCGAACACGGTGATGCCCTGGGCATTGTTGAGGGTGTCGACGAGTCCGGCCTTCTTGACGGCCGTGACCAGCGTCGACAGGGCCGGGTTGTTGGACGCGGCGGTGGCGACCGGGTCCTGGGCCATGCCGTCGAAGGAGCCGGAGCCCGACGTGGGCACCGTCGAGCAGGCGGCCCCGAAGGGCTTGTCCGCGGCCACGGTGCTCTCGGAACCCGTCCCGTTGTCGGCGGGCGGCGCCGAGGTCTCCTCGGCGGAGTCGGACGCGGCGGAGTCGCCGCCGCCGTCGTCGGAGCAGGCGGTCAGGGCCAGCGGCAGGACGGCCGCGGCGGCGAGGGCGACAGCGGTACGGCGGATACGGGTGTTCATGGTGTTGTTTCTCCTGTGGGACGAAGCGGGCTGAGCCGCGTTTTCGGGGGATTCAGGGGGTTCGGGATGGTGGTTCGGGGGGTCACTCGACGGTGACGACGACGGAGTGCCAGCCGCTGGCGCCGTCGGGGACGGTCTTCGTACGTCTCTCCGTCTGCACCGCTCCGGTGCGGTCGGTGGCGCGTACGGTGAGGGTGTGGCCGCCCTTGGTGGCCTGCCACGGGAAGGACCACTGGCGCCAGGTGTCGCGGCTGTCCTCCGCCGCGAGCCGGGCCTCCTGCCAGGGGCCGTCGTCGACCCGGATCTCGACCTTGTCGATGCCGCGGCGCTGGGCCCAGGCGACTCCGGCGACCATGACCGTGCCGGTCTTCGGCCGCGCGAACGACTTCGGGGTGTCGATCCGGGACTGTGTCTTGACCGGCGCACGGCGGGCCCAGCCCCGCCGGACCCAGTAGGGGTCGTAGGCGGCGAAGGTGGTCAGCTCGATCTCCTCGATCCATTTGCAGGCGGAGACGAAGCCGTACAGTCCGGGCACCACCATGCGGACGGGGAACCCGTGGTCGAAGGGGAGCGGTTCGCCGTTCATACCCAGGGCGAGGAGGGCGTCCCGGCCGTCCATGACGTCCTCGACGGGGGTGCCGATGGTCATGCCGTCCACGGAGCGCGACACCAACTGGTCGGCGGGCCCGCCCCGGGACGGCGGTACCACTCCGCACTCCGCCAGCAGATCCGCCAGTCGTACGCCGGTCCAGCGCGCGTTGCCGGTGTACGGTCCGCCGACCTCGTTCGAGACGCAGGTGAGGGTGATGTTCCGCTCGACCAGTTCGCGCCGGAGCAGATCGTCGAAGGAGAGCGAGACCGGCCGGGTGACGCCCCGGCCGTGGATCCGCAGCCGCCAGGTGGTGGCGTCCACCTTCGGCACCACGAGGGCCGTGTCGACACGGTAGAAGGAGCCGTTCGGGGTGAGGAAGGGGCTCACCCCGGCGATCCGCAGTCCGGCACCCGCGGGCACGGGGGCGGCGGGGGATCCGGGCGCGGGCAGGACGATCCGCTCGCGCGACGCGACCGCGTCCCGGGCGCCGAAGCCGTTCAGGACCCGGCCCAGGGAACCGGCCCCGGCGGACGCCACGGCGGCGGCGGACGCCGCGATGACGAACCCTCGCCGGTCCCAGCCGTGGTCCGGCGCGCCGTCGACAGGCTCTCGCCGTACGGCGAGACGTCCTACCAGGACGTACAGCACGACCGCTCCGGTGGCCGCCCCCACCAGGGACGGCAGGGCGTCCGGCGGGCCGATCGAATCGGGGCGGGTGGTGGCGGCCAGCGCCCCGACGATTCCGAAGAGGAGTACGCCCGCGGCGCCCGCGCGACGGAATCGCAGCGCGGCCGTTCCCAGGCAGAGTGCGAAAAGCGCCAGCACCGTGAGAATCCCGGCTTGCAGGACGAGTTTGTCGTCGGTGCCGAAATTGCGGATGGCCCAGTCCTTGACGGCGGCGGGCGTACGGTCGATCGCCGCGCCGCCGACCGCGACGACCGGCCCGGCCTGCGGGCGTACGGCCGGGGAGACCAACTCGGCGACGGCGAGGGCGGCGAAGCCCGCGAGCCCGCCGCTCAGCGCGCCGAGCAGGCGGCGGGCCCGGATCCGTGGTTTCCGCTTGTCGTCCGTCACATGGGGAATCCGGCCCCGGACGGCCCGTGGATTGGTCGTCCGCCCGATCGGATGAATTCCTTTTTCCGACCAATCCGCGGCGCGTGTCGGCTCCGGATATCTCGCGTGCGTCTCTGTCTTTCGCGCGCGTCCATCTCTCGCGCGTCGCGGAACGACGAAGCCGGGGCGCGCCATGTGTGCGGCGCGCCCCGGCTGTTGTCGCTTTCTCAGGAGGTGAAGGGCATCAATGCCAGGGGTGCGGTGGTGGGTTGTGCCGAGCCGCCTTCGGGTTCGACCGAGATGCCCATGCCCGACGCCCCGCCGACGGCGCCCCGCAGCAGCACCGTCTGGTCCGTACGGCCCGGGTCGAGCAGTCCGGCGGGGCGCATGGTGCCGTCGTCGTCGAGCCAGAGCTGGTAGGCCCGTCCGGCGGGCGGCCGGGGCAGGCCGGAGACGACGAACACGGCCCGGTCCCGGCCGCGGGAGACGATCACGCTGCCCGTCGCTCCGGCGTCGAGGGCACCGGCGTCGACTTTCGCGTCCGGCGCGGAGAGTACGGCGGCGATCTCCGCCGCCCTCTGTTCCACGGCGTGGGCGCGGCTCCGGGCGTCCTCGGCCCGGTCGTACTGCCACCAGGCCGTCCCCCCGAGGGCGGTGACGGCGGCGAGACAGGCCGCCAGCGCCCAGCGCGCCAGGGGAACGCGGGCCCGCCCCCCGGCGGGTCGGGCCGGCGCGGGTGAGCGGGGCGGTTCCTGGCGGACGGTGGTGATCCGGCGCAGGACCTCCTCCCGCATCCCCGGGCGGGGTACGGCGGAGGCGGCGAGGCCCAGGCGGGCCGCGGTGGCGCCCAGTTCGGCGCTCTCCCGCGCGCACGGCTCGCATCCGGCGAGGTGCCGCTCGAACGTCTCGCGCTCCCCGTCGGGCAGCGCGTCCAGCGCGTAGGCGCCGGTGAGCCGGTGGAGGTCGTCGGTGCTCACAGGGATACCCCCAGGCAGTCACGCATCCGGATCAGCCCGTCCCGTAGCCGGGTCTTGGCCGTCCCCAGGGGCAGTTTCAGGGCATCGGCCACCTGGCGGTAGGTCAGCCCCCGGTAGTAGGCCAGGGTCACGGCCTGCCGCTGGATCTCCGTCAGGGTGCGCAGACAGCGCCGTACCTGCTCCCGTTCGAGCCGCACCTCGACCTGCTCGGCCACCTCGTCGTACTCCGGTGTCCGGTCCAGCAGCGCCGCCTTGTGGTCGCGGGCGGCGGCGGCCTCCACGGACCGCACCCGGTCCACGGCCCGGCGGTGGGCCAGGGTCAGGATCCAGTTGAGGGCCGTGCCGCGCTCGGGCCGGTAGCGGGTGGCGGTACGCCACACCTCCACGAGGACCTCCTGGGCCACTTCCTCGGACTGGGCCCGGTCGCGCAGCACGGCACGCGCCACTCCCAGCACCCGGCCCGCCGTGGCGTCGTACACCCCGGCGAACGCCTTCTCGTCGCCGAGGGCCACCTGCCCCACCAACTCCTCCAGGTCCGGCTCGGTCGACGGATTCCTGCCGATGTACACGGCCTCTTCCACACGGTCCTCCGCGGTCAGCACAGCTCCGGACGTAATCCGGACCCGAACGGGCCGGGGATTGGTCCGGACCCCCAGAAGAACAGAAAGAGGTGCTCGGCGACGGGCTCAGCCGGTGCGCAGGACCCGGAAGCGCTTCGGATCCGCCGGGTCCCGGTCGGCGACCTGGACGGGCGGCCACGCCCACTGCCATACGCCGGTACCGGGCGTACGGGAGAAGCGGATCGGCCCGCGGGTGCCTTCGACGGAGATATGCGGCCAGGCCGCGGCGATCCGGGCCCGGTCCTCCCGCGCGCCGTGTGCGCGCAGCGCCTCGGCGAGGACGGCGACGGTGTCGTACCCCTCGAAGGCGACGAAGGACGGCGCTGCGCCCAGCCGCTCGCGGAGGGCCTTCTCCACCCGTGTCCCGAGCGGGCCGAGGGTCTCGGGCAGATAGCGCAGAAATGGAACCGCCGCGCCGTCCGGGCCCAGCAGGGCCGCCCATTCGGGCAGCTCCGGCTGTCCGGCGGGGGCTCCGATCAGGATCCCGGCGAGCCGCGGGTCGCGTCGTACGGCCCGGACGATCGATACGGCGGGTTCCGGGTGGCCGGTCAGCAGGAGCAGCGCCGTCGCGCGGTGTCGTACGAGTGCGTCGCACACATCGGCGGGGTCGATGTCGACGACGGTGCCGCCGTGCGGGGCGAGGTGTTCCCGCAGGACGCGGGTGCCGGACGCCCAGTAGACGCTCGGCTGGGCCGCAACGGCGATCCGGCGGTGGCCCGCGCCGATGAGGTAGTCCCCGTAGATCCGCCAGCCGTGGGACTGCGCCGGGGCCACTCGCGCGACCCGGTCGGCCGGCTTGTCGGTGAGGGCGTCGAGCACGGCCGACGAGCAGAGGTACGGCAGCCCGACGGCTTCGGCCCGGCCGGCGACGGCGCGGGCGACGACGCTGTGGTACTCCCCCACGACGGCCGCGACGCCGAGACCGGCCAGCTCGTCCACGGCGGCCTCGGCGCGCCGCGGGTCGGCGGCGGTGTCCCGGACCAGCAGTTCGAGGGGCCGCCCTGCGATCCCGCCCCGGTCGTCGACCTCCCGGACGCCCAGTTCGAGCCCGGCGAGCAGATGCCGCCCCGCCTCGGCCCAGCCGGGCCGTGTGAGGGGGGCGAGCGCACCGATCCGTACGGCTTCGGATGACGTCGGTGACGTGGTCATGTGGTGGTGCCTCCCGTGCGGTGTCGCCTTGCGGGCCGCCCGAGGTCCCGGTCCGTCGTTCCCGGGGGCGTACCCACGTGTTCACACCGGACATTGCATCCCCGCGACCGCCGGCGGACAACCGAGTTCTCCCGTGGGATCGACGACCGGCTTCCTTCCACCGACGCCCCCCACGGTCGGACCGGTCGGCGGTGCCCGCCGTCAGACGGTGAAGACCTTGCCCGGGTTGAGGATGCCCGCCGGGTCCCACACCCGTTTGATGCCGCGGTGCAGGTCCAGTACCGCCGGGCCCAGTTCGTCGGCCAGGCCGCGCATCTTCAGCAGGCCCACGCCGTGCTCGCCGGTGACGGTGCCGCCCAGCGCGAGCGCCTGGTCGACGACCTCTTCGAACACACCGCGGCAGCGGACGAGTTCCCGCTCGTCGCCGCGCGGCACCACCAGCATCGGGTGCAGGTTCCCGTCCCCGGCGTGCGCCAGGGTGGCGATGTGCACACCGTGCCGCGTGGCGATCTCCTCCAGGCGGGCGAGCATTTCGGGCAGAAGGCTCCGGGGGACGCAGACGTCCTCGCTCAGGACCATGCCCAGGCGTTCCAGCGCCGGGTAGACCAGGCGCCGGGCGGCGAACAGGGCGTCCGCCTCGGCCGGGTCGCCGGACCGCGCGCTCCCGGTGGCGCCGCCCGCCTCGAAGCAGGCGAGGACGGTGTCCGCCTCCTGGACGCCCGCCGCGCCCGGAGCGTCGCAGCGGGCCAGCAGCAGTACGTCGCCGCCGTCGGTGAGGCCCATGCCCTTCCACGCGTCGACGGCGCGCAGGGAGAAGCGGTCGACGAGTTCCAGGGCGCTCGGGACCACACCGGAGGCCACCACCCGGGCGACGGCCAGGCCGGCGCTCGGCAGGTCGGCGAAGTAGCCCACGACGGTGTGCTCCTCGGCGCGCTCGCCCCGCAGCCGCACCGTGACCTCGGTGACCAGGCCCAGGGTGCCCTCCGAGCCGACCAGCAGACCGGCGAGTTCGAATCCGGCCGAGCTCTTGGCGGTGCGCCGCCCCAGCCGGACCACGTCACCGCGACCGGTGACCGCCTCCAGGCCCAGCACGTAGTCCCGGGTGACGCCGTACTTCACACAGCACAGTCCGCCCGCGTTGGTGGCGACGTTCCCGCCGATGGTCGACCATGGGGCGCTGGCCGGATCCGGCGGGTACCAGAGGCCCTTGGCGGCACACGCGACACGCAGATCGTCGTTGACGACGCCGGGCTGCACGACGGCCAGCCGTTCGTCGGGGTCGATGCTCAGGACCCGGTCCATCGCCGCGAAGGACACCACCACCGCGCCCTCGACCGCGTTGGCGCCGCCGGACAGGCCGGTGCCGGCCCCGCGGGCCACCACCGGCACACCGTGCTCGGCGCAGTGGGCCACGACGGCCGCCACCTCGGCGGTGTCATGGGGCCGCACCACGGCCGCCGGGAGCGCGTAGGGCGCGCCCGCCGCTTCGTCGTGGGCGTAGGACGCCAACCGGAACGGGTCGGTGATCACCCGTCCGGCCGGGAGGAGCCCTGCGAGATCAGTCGGTGTCGTGGTCACCCCGGCGAGGTTGGCACCCGGGGCGGCAGTCGTTCAATTGTCCGTTGGTACAGACCGCGGCGCCTGTACCAACGGCCAATTGCCCGGCCCTGAAGGCTTCGGTCAGCCTTGCTCGACATCAGGCCAAGACTGGGTCCGCGGTCCTCAGGAGGGTGACTCGATGACGGCAGTGCTGATGGGAATCGGAGGCTTCCTCCCACCCGTGACGGTCACGAACGACGACCTCTCCCGCACCCTGGACACCACGGACGAATGGATCCGTACCAGAACGGGCATCCGGGAGCGGCGGTTCGTCTCCGAGGGCCTGTCGACGGGGAGCATGGCCGTTGCGGCCGGTGAGCGCGCCCTGCGGTCGGCCGGTGTGTCCGGGGTGGACGCCGTGGTCGTGGCGACCACATCGCCCGAGCGGATCTGCCCCGCGGTGGCGCCGGAGGTGGCGTCGCGACTGGGTCTTGGGCCGCTGGCCGCGTTCGACCTGACCTCGGCGTGCAGCGGATTCCTGTACGGGCTCGCCACCGCGTCCGGCCTGATCTCCGCCGGCACCGCCGACACCGTGCTGTTCATCGGGTCGGAGGCGTTCACCACCCTGGTGGACCCGGCGGACCGGGCCACGGCGCCGATCTTCGGCGACGGCGCGGGCGCGGTCGTCCTGCGCAGGGGCGAACCGGACGAACCAGGCGCGCTGGGCCCGTTCGACCTCGGCAGCGACGGGGCGCTGGCCGATCTGCTGGCCATTCCGGCGGGCGGTTCCCGGCAGCGTTCCGCCGACGGCGGCCCGGGGCACGGCACGGTGCCGACGGGTGACTGGTATCTGCGGATGGAGGGGCGCCCCCTCTACACGCAGGCCGTCGAGCGGATGACGCAGTCGGCGCGGACGGCTCTCAAGCGCGCCGACTGGTCCGCCGCGGATGTCGACTGGTTCGTCGGCCACCAGGCCAATATCCGGATCGTGCACGCGGTCGCGGAGGAGCTGGAACTTCCAGGGGAGCGGGTCGCGGTGAACATCGACAGGGTCGGCAACACCCTGGCCGCGTCCGTGCCCCTGCTGCTGAACGACTACGCCGCCCGCGGGGACCTGAAGGCGGGCCGGCGGGTGCTGCTCTCCGCCTTCGGGGCCGGTCTGTCCTGGGGCTCGACCACGCTCGTATGGCCGGACATCCAGGCGGAATCCGTCGAGTGACGGCTTCCGGTCCGGCGCCTACCGCTCCCCTTTGACACCTTCGCCCCCTTTGACCCTTTCATCTCCCGAACCCCTACCGCCCTCTTGGAGGAGACATCATGAGTTCCGTCCACGACTCCGTCGTCGAGGTCTTCGTCGCCCGTTTCGATCTGGACGCCGAGACGGTGACGCCAGAGGCCTCCTTCGACGACCTCGGTCTCGACTCCCTGTCGCAGCTCGAACTGGCCACCGCCCTGAAGAAGCGCCTGGGCGTCGTGATCAGCGACGAAGAGCTGTCCGAGGTCTCCACGGTCTCCGACATCGTCGCCCTGGTCGAGAAGAACGGCGCCGCGGTCCGATGACCGGCTTCGCGACCGCCGTCACCGGTATCGGTCTGGTGACTCCCGCCGGTATCGGTGTCAAGGAGAGCTGGGACCGTGTCGTCGACGGCCGGCCGACGGCGGCGCACCACGCCGACCTGGAGGGCCTGCCGGTGACCATGGCGTGCAGAGTGCCCGACTTCGTCCCGGCCGCTCTCGGGCGCACCGCCTGGCAGTGGGACCGCTACTCCCAGTTCGCCATCGCCGCCGCGCGCGAGGCGCTGGACCAGGCCGGGCTCGTCCCGGGCGAGTGGGCGGACAGCTCAAGGGTGGCGGTGATCCTGGGCTCCGGCGCCGGCGGCACCGCCACACTGGAGGCGCAGCACCGCGTCATGCTGGAGGAGGGACCGGAGGAGATCTCCGCGATGACCCTCCCGATGGGGCTGCTCAACATGGCCGCGGGCCAGGTGGCGATCGACATCGGCGCCAATGGGCCGTGCTCGGCGCCCTGCACGGCGTGCGCGGCCGGGGCCAGCGCGATCGGCCTGGGCCGCGAGCTGATCCGGTCGGGTCTCGCCGATATCGTCGTGGCCGGTGGTGCCGAGGCGCCGATCACCCCGCTGTACGTGTCCTCGTTCGCGAGGATGCGGGCACTGTCACGGCGGCTCGACGATCCGGCGACCGCGTCGCGGCCCTTCGACGCGGACCGGGACGGGTTCGTGCTCGGCGAGGGCGCCGGAGTCGTCGTCCTGGAGTCCGAGGAGCACGCGCGGGCCCGGGGCGTGCGGCCGGTGGCGCGGATCATCGGGTACGGGGCATCCGCCGACGCGCATCATGTGACGTCCCCGCATCCGGAGGGCAAGGGCGCCGAGCTGGCGGTCCGGGCGGCGCTCGCGGACGCCGGTCTGACCGGCCGGGACATCGACTACGTCAACGCGCACGGCACCTCGACCCCGCTCAACGACGTCGTCGAGGCGGGGGTGATCCACCGGGTGGCAGGACCGGACGTCCGGGTCAGCTCCACCAAGGGCGTCACCGGGCACCCGCTGGGCGCGGCCGGTTCCATCGAGGCGGCCTTCGCGGCGCTCACCGTGCACCACGGGGTGATCCCGCCGTCGGCGAGCACGTCCGATGTCGATCCGCGGGTGGAGGTGGACGTCGTGCACGGCGCGGCGCGCCACGCCCGTGTCGATGTGGCCCTGAGCAACTCGTTCGGCTTCGGCGGCCAGAACGCGGCCCTGCTGATCGCCTCGGCCTGACCCGCTCCCCCGGCCCGACCCTCACCAGCCCACCGCGGGAGTCACAGCCGCGGGAAAGGACCCCCAGATGACCACATCGGCCTCCGCCGAACTGTCCCGGCTGCTCTTCGACGGCAGGTACGAGCAGACGCACCAGGACCTGCGCGAGCTGCTGCTGGACCCCGTCTTCGACCCCCGCGAGGGGCTGAACATGACCGAAGCCGGGAAGCTGGCCTACGAACGGTCCAGAGCCGTGCACGCCGGACTGGAACGTCCGCGGGAGATCCTGGCCGATCCATGGCGGCTGTTCGCGCTGGCCGAATGGCCGTCGCTGGTGGACGTCTCCACGTTCTCGCTGCTGATGGTGCACTACAACCTGGCCTTCGGCACCGTCGTGGAGCACGGCGACCGGGAGGACCTGAAGGACCTGTTCGACGAGTTGGACCGGCTGGACTCCTTCAGCCCGTACATGGCCACCGAGCTGGGCTACGGCAACAATGTGGCCGCCCTGCGCACCGAGGCCGTCTACGACCCCGCCACCGAGACGTTCGTCCTGAACACGCCCGACGCCCTCGCGCAGAAGTACATGTCCTACAGCGGGTTCCGGGACGTCCCCAAGCTGGCCGTGGTGATGGCCCGGCTGAAGGCGGACGGCAAGGACCACGGCGTGTACCCGTTCCTCGTCCGGATCAGCGACGGGAAGGATCTGTGCGAGGGGGTGCACGCCGCGCCGTGCCCGGAGAAGCCGGTACAGGGCCTCGACAACGGCCTCACCTGGTTCGACCACGTACGCGTCCCGCGTCGCCAGCTGCTCCACGGCGATATGGGCGGCTTCGACGACGACGGAGTGTTCCGCCCCTCGTCCGGCAACCGGCGCAAGCGGTTCCTGCGCGCGATGAACCGCATTCTGCCCGGCCGGCTCTGCGTCTCCAGCGCCGCGACGGGTGCGGGCCGGGCGAGTGTGTACATCGCGCTGCGGTTCGCGGCGCGGCGGCTCACCAACGCACCCGGCCGCAACGACCTGCCGGTCATCGAGTACCGCAGCCACCAGCTCGCGCTGTACTCCGCGCTGTCCCGGACGTACGCGATGACACTGCTGCTCAACCAGGTCAAACGGGAGTTCACGGCGGTGCCGCCGGATGCCGTCCCGGCGGAGCTGAACCATCTGGTGTCGATCACCAAGGCGCTGTCGACCTGGGAGATGAGCGACGTCGTCGCCGTCTGCCGTGAGCGCTGCGGCGCGCAGGGCATCTTCAGCGCCAACC
The DNA here is from genome assembly GCF_042753905.1 of Streptomyces sp. NPDC059248. Lineage (NCBI taxonomy): Bacteria > Bacillati > Actinomycetota > Actinomycetes > Kitasatosporales > Streptomycetaceae > Streptomyces > Streptomyces sp. NPDC059248. The sequence continues at coordinate 64,232 of NZ_JBHYZV010000012.1, forward strand.
GGATCGCGGACTACGGGTCGCTGCTCCAGGGCCTGGTCACCGCGGAGGGCGACAACCAGGTACTGCTGGCCACCACCGCGGGGCAGATCATCGCCCAGTACGGCGATGGTGAAGGCGCCGCACCGGCCCCGGCCCCCGACCCGGCGGGACGGGACCTGGGGGACCTCGCGTTCCTGGTGGCCGCGGTACGGCACCGGGAGGCGGAGCTGCTCCGGGAGGCCGCTGCGGCCATGGCGGACGACACCGGCGACCGGACGTACTTCGAGGCCTGGAACGGCACCATCAACACCGGTCTGGAGATGGCCAGGGCCCGGGGTACGCGGACCGCGCTGGAGTGCTTCGCCGCCGCGGCCGGCACGCCGGAGGACGAGTCGGCGCGGACGGCGCTCGGCCTGCTGGCCGCGCTGTACGGGGTGAACGAGTTGCGCCGGGACGCCGGCTGGTACCTGGCGCGCGGGGTGCTGACCGCCGAGCAGGTGGAGCGGCTGCCCCGGGAGGCCGACACGCTGTGCGCGCGGCTCAGGCCGTACACCGACGCCCTGATCGGCGGCTTCAACCTCTCCCCTGAACTGCTGCGGGCGCCGATCGCCGCCGACGACTACGTGACCGCCTTCCAGCAGCGCACCGGCGGCTTCGGACCGGCCGCCGATACGGTCGCCGACGCGGTCGCGGTCGCAGGCGCGGGCGCCGGTGCGGTCGCAGGCGCGGTCACGGCCGCCGAGGGGAGCTGAACGCCGTGTCGAGACACAGCTACTTCTGCCCGATCCGCTGGTCGGACATGGACGTCTACGGCATCGTCAACAACGTCTCCTATCTGCGCTATCTGGAGGAGGCGCGGGTCGACTTCGTCTTCCGGATGGCGCCGACCGACGGCGACGCCTTCTTCAGGGACGGGTCCGTCGTGGTGGAGCACCGGATCCGCTACCGGCACCAGCTGGTCCACCGGCACGAACCGGTGGAGATCGAGATGTGGGTCTCCGACCTCCAGTCGGCGACCGTGGCCATCGACTACGTGGTCCGCGACGGCGACACCGTGTACGCCACCGCGTCGACCGTGATGGCGCCGTTCGACTACCGGGCCGGACGGCCCCGGCGGCTGACGGACGAAGAGATCCGCTTCTTCGAGAAATACCTCGAACAGACACCGGCGGCCGGCTGAGATGCGGCTGCTGCGGATCGGACCGCCGGGCGGCGAGCGGCCCTGCGCGGTGGACCCCGAAGGCATCGTGCGGGACCTGTCCTCGTGGGTGCCGGACTGGACGGGCGCGGCCCTGGACCCCGACGCGCTGCGGGAGACGGCGGCACGGCTGGCACGGGAGGCCGCCGGGCTGCCGGCGGTCGACCCGGCCGCCGGGCGGGTCGGCCCGCCCGTCCGGCCGGGCGGGCATCTGCTGTCGATCGGGCTCAACTACCGGGCGCACGCCGCCGAGGCGGGCCTGGCGCTGCCCGACGAGCCGATCGTGGCCAGCAAGGCGCCGTCCACGATGGTCGGCCCGTACGACGATCTGCTGCTGCCGCCGGGCGGTGAGAAGACGGACTGGGAGGTCGAGCTGGCCGTGGTGATCGGCCGGCGCGCGCGGTACCTGCCGGACCCCGCGTCCGCGCCGCGCCATGTCGCGGGGTACGCCACCGGCAACGACGTGTCGGAGCGGAGCTGGCTCCTGGAACGCGGCGGGCAGTGGGTGAAGGGCAAGTCCTTCGAGTCGTTCGGTCCGCTGGGCCCCTACCTGGTCACACCCGACGAGGTGGGCGATCCGGGCCGACTGCGGCTGACCTGCCGGGTCAACGGCCGGACGATGCAGGACGGGTCCACCGCCGACATGGTCTTCGGGGTGTCCCACCTGCTCTGGTATCTGAGCCGGTTCATGGTGCTGCACCCCGGTGACGTGGTGCTGACCGGGACGCCCGGCGGCGTCGCGCTGGGCCGCCCCGACCAGCCGTATCTGCGAGCCGGTGATGTGGTGGAGGCGGAGGTGTCGGGGCTCGGCGCCCAGCGGCAGCGCTGCCGGGCGGTGGTCCTGGGCGACGCCGGGGCGGGCGCCCGGGACATCACGGGCGTCGCGGACGTCGCGGACGTCGCGGGGTTTGCGGCCGTCGCGGCCGCACCCGTCCCGCCTCGTTCCGGAAGGAGAGGCAACGGATGACCGTCCAGCAGGGACTCACGGAGCAGCCGCCGGGCACCCGCACCGACATCCGGGCGCGGGTGGCCGACCTGCACACGACCAAGGAACAGGCGCGCGGCGGTCCGAGCGAGCGCGCGACCCTGGCCCAGCACGCCAAGGGCAAGCTGACCGCCCGCGAACGGATCGACATCCTGTTGGACGCGGGGTCGTTCAACGAGATCGAGCAGTTGCGCCGGCACCGGGCGGTCGGCTTCGGCATCGAGGACCGCAGACCGCACACGGACGGCGTGATCGCGGGCTGGGGGACGGTCGAGGGCCGTACCGTGTTCGTGTACGCGCACGACTTCCGGATCTTCGGCGGGGCGCTCGGCGAGGCCCACGCGGAGAAGATCCAGAAAACCATGGACATGGCCGTCGCGGCCGGCGCTCCCCTGGTCTCGCTCAACGACGGCGCCGGGGCGCGCATCCAGGAGGGCGTATCGGCCCTGGCCGGCTACGGCGGTATCTTCCGCCGCAATGTGCGGGCCTCGGGCGTGATCCCGCAGATCTCGGTGATCCTGGGCCCGTGCGCGGGCGGCTCGGCCTACTCCCCGGCCCTGACCGACTTCGTGTTCATGGTCCGCGGCACGTCGCAGATGTTCATCACGGGACCCGATGTGGTGAAGGCCGTCACCGGCGAGGACGTCAGCCAGGAGAGGCTCGGGGGCGCCGATGTCCACGCGGAGCTCTCGGGTGTCGCGCACTTCGTGTACGAGGACGAGTGGACCTGCCTGGGCGAGGTCCGGTACCTGCTGTCCCTGCTGCCGTCCAACAACCGGGAGGAGCCGCCGGCCGTCCCGTGCGTCGACCCGGAGGACCGGAGCAACAAGGCCCTCCTCGGCCTGGTTCCGGCCGAGGGGCGGCTGCCGTACGACATCCGCCGGGTGATCGAGGAGATCGTCGACCACGGCGACTTCCTGGAGGTCCACGAGGGGTGGGCACGCAATGTCGTGTGCGGTCTCGCCCGGCTCGGCGGCCGGGTGGTGGGCATCGTCGCCAACCAGCCGCTCGCCCTGGCCGGGGTGCTCGACATCAAGGCCAGCGAGAAGGCCGCCAGGTTCGTCCGGATCTGCGATGCCTTCAACGTCCCCCTGCTGTCACTGGTGGACGTGCCGGGCTTTCTGCCCGGGGTGGACCAGGAACACGACGGGGTGATCCGCCACGGGGCCAAGCTGCTGTACGCCTACTGCGAGGCCACGGTGGCGCGGGTCCAGTTGATCCTGCGCAAGGCGTACGGCGGCGCGTACATCGTCATGGACTCCCGCTCGATCGGCGCCGACCTCTCCTACGCCTGGCCGACCAACGAGATCGCGGTGATGGGCGCCGAGGGTGCCGCGAACGTCATCTTCCGCAGGCGGATCGCCGAGGCCGACGACCCGGAGGCCCTGCGGGCCCAGCTGGTCAAGGAGTACCGGTCCGAGCTGATGCACCCCTACTACGCGGCCGAGCGCGGCCTCGTCGACGACGTGATCGATCCCGTCGAGACCCGGGCGCTGCTCGTCCGCGCCTTCCGGATGCTGCGGAGCAAGCACGCGGACCAGCCGGCCCGTAAACACGCCAACATCCCCCTCTGATCCGAGAAACCCCGTGACCTCTCGCCCCGGAGCGCCCATGACGATCACCTTCACCACCGAGCCCGCCGTCCGCCGGCCGGCCGCCGAGCGGGCGGCGCTGATGGAGTCGCCCTCCTTCGGCGAGGTGTTCACCGACCACATGATCAGCATCGACTGGGGACGGGACCGGGGCTGGCACGACGCCCGGCTGCACCCGTACGGGCCGCTGGTGCTCGACCCGTCGGCCCAGGTGTTCCACTACGGCCAGGAGGTCTTCGAGGGCATGAAGGCGTACCGGCGCCCGGACGGCACGGTGGTGACCTTCCGCCCGTACGCCAACGCGGCCCGGCTGAACCGGTCGTGCGCGCGCATGGCGATGCCGCCACTGCCCGACGAGACCTTCGTCGAGGCCCTTGAACTACTGGTCGGCGCGGACCGCGACTGGGTCCCCGACCGGCCGGGGCACAGCCTCTATCTGCGCCCCTTCATGATCGCCACCCAGCCCACCATCGGCTTCTACGGCCCTTCCGCCGCCTACCGGTTTCTGGTGATCGCCTCGCCCGCGGCCTCCTACTTCGCGGCCGGGGCGAAACCGCTGACCGTATGGCTCTCCCGGGACTACACCCGGGCCGCCCCCGGCGGCACCGGCGAGGCCAAGTGCGGCGGCAACTACGCGGGAACGCTGGTCGCGCAGGCGCAGGCCAAGGAGATGGGCTGCGACCAGGTGGTCTGGCTGGACTCGGCGGAACGCCGCTGGGTGGACGAGATGGGCACCAGCAACCTCTTCTTCGTCTACGGCGACCGGCTGGTGACGCCGGAGCTGTCCGGGACGCTGCTGGCGGGCATCACCCGCGACTCGGTACTGACCCTCGCCGCCGAGCTGGGGCACCGGGCCGATGAGGGGCGGATCGGTGTCGAGCAATGGCGGGCCGACGCGGAGTCGGGGGCGCTGACCGAGGTGTTCTCCTGCGGCACCTCGTCGATGATCACCCCGGTCGGCTTCGTCCGGAGCGCGGAAGGGGACTGGACGATCGGCGGCGGAACGCCGGGACCGGTCACCGAGCGGCTCCGCGCGGAGCTGACGGGGATCCAGGACGGTTCACGGCCGGACCCGTTCGGCTGGGTCCACAAGATCGCCTGACCGGCGCCCGCCGGGTCCGGCCCACCGATGACGCAGAAAGGTGCGTGGAAGACATGAGCCGTTCGGTCCTGGTGACCGGGGGGAACCGGGGGATCGGCCTCGCCGTGGCGTGCGCCTTCGCGCGGGCCGGCGACAAGGTCGCGCTGACCTACCGCACGGGTGAACCGCCGCGGGCCGCGACCGACCTCGGCTGCCTCGCCGTCACCTGCGACGTCACCGACTCCGCGCAGGTGGAGCGGGCGTTCAAGGAGGTGGAGGCGGCGCACGGCCCGGTGGAGGTCCTGGTGGCCAACGCCGGGATCACCCGGGACCGGCTGCTGCTGCGGATGACCGAGAAGGACTTCACGGATGTGATGGACACCAACGCGACGGGTGTCTTCCGGGTGGTCAGGCGGGCCGCCGAGGAGATGGTCGACGCGCGGCGGGGCCGGATCGTCCTGATCTCGTCGGCGGTCGGCCTGCTGGGCGCGGCCGGGCAGGCCAACTACGCGGCGTCGAAAGCGAGTCTGGTCGGCCTCGCCCGGTCCGTCGCCCGCGAGCTGGGCTCGCGGGGCGTCACCTGCAATGTGGTGGCGCCGGGCATGGTCGACACGGATATGACCAAGGCGCTCGACGGGAAGCAGCGTACGGCCGTGCTGGGCAAGGTACCGCTGGGGCGCGGCGCGGAGCCGGCGGAAGTGGCGGCCGTGGTCCGGTTCCTCGCCTCGGACGACGCCGCCTACATCACCGGGGCCGTCCTGCCGGTGGACGGCGGCTGGGGCATGGGGCACTGAAGCCGGGCCGTGCGCGTACTCGGGAGGCTCAGGGATGCTCAGAGGCTCAGGGGTGCTCCGATACGAGGACCGCGCGGGTGCCGGGCTCCAGCGCCCGGAAGACGTGCGGGACATCGGCCGGGTAGCTGATGTAGTCGCCCGGGTGGAGTTCCACCGATTCGTCGGCGGTGCCCACCAGGGCCCGGCCGGCCCCGATCACGACATGCTCCACCACGCCGGGCAGGTGCGGGGCGGAGGAGCGCTGCGGACCCGGCTCGGCGGCGATGCTGTAGACGTCCCGCCGCACCCCCGGGGGAGAGGCGGCCAGCAGGGTGGCCCGGTAGTCGCTCTGCGCCGAACCTATCGCCGGCCCCTCGCCCGCGCGGATCACCTGGACCGGGGGGCGGGAAGCGGCCAGCAGCCGGGAGAAGGGGATCTCCAGGACCACGCACAGCGCCCACAGCGTCTCCAGGCTGGGATTGCCGGTGCCGGACTCCAGTTGCGAGAGCGTGGACTTGGCGAGCCCGGCGCGCCGGGCGACCTCGGTGAGGGAGAGCCCCGCTCTGACCCGTTCCGCCCGCAGGGAGGCGGCGATCACTGCCAGGGGCGGCTTGAGCGTGGGGTCGACGTCGGACAAGCCTGTTCGCTCCAATGGTCAATCGTTCGCCTTGACGAACACCCTCCGGGGTGTTCACCATAAACGCCATGCGTACGTTATGGGAAACACTGGGCAAGGGGCCATCGAGGGACATCGCGCTCGTCTGCCTGGCCGTTGGAGTCATCGGCCTGTCGTACGGGGCCATCGCGGTCACCTCGGGCTTTCCCTGGTGGTTCCCGGTCCTCATGGGCGTACTCGTACTGGCGGCGTCGTCCGAGTTCCTCTTCGTCGGGATCATCGCCGCCGGGGGAAGCCCGATCGCCGCGCTGCTGGCGGGCCTGCTGGTCAACGCCCGCCATCTGCCGTTCGGTCTGGCGGTGCCCGATGTGCTCGGGCGGGGCTGGCGCGGACTGCTCGGCACGCACCTGATGAACGACGAGACGGTCGTCTTCGCCATCGCGCAGCAGGGGCTCGCCCGCAAGCGGGCCGCGTACTGGGCCTGCGGCCTCGGCATTCTGCTCTGCTGGCCGGTCGGCGCCGCACTCGGCGCGCTGCTCGGCAGCGTCGTCCGGGACACCGGCGCCCTCGGTCTGGACGCGATGTTCCCCGCGGTGATCCTGGCCCTGATCCTGCCTTCGATGAAGGACCGGGCGCTGCGGCGGACCGCCCTGGCCGGCTCGGCGATCGCGCTGGCCCTCACCGCCTTCCTGCCGGCCGGACTGCCGGTCCTGGCCGCACTGGCCGCGCTGCCGCTGTTCCGGATGAAGAAGCTCGAAGGAGCGGCTCGATGAGCGGCCCCTTCCCCCTGCTGCCGGCGCTGGCGGCGATGCTCGCCCTGACGGCCGGGACCTTCCTGCTACGCCTCTCCGGTCCCGCCCTGCGGGCGAAGGTCACCTTCCCGAAGCGGGTCGAGAAGCTGCTGGAGGTCTCGGCGGTCGTCCTGCTCGCCGCCCTGACGGCCACGGCGGCGCTCACCGAGGGCGAGGGCTTCGCCGGCGCGGCCCGGGCGCTCGGGGTCCTGGTCGGCGGAGTGCTCGCCTGGCGCGGGGCACCCTTTCTCGTCGTCGTCATCGCGGCGGCCGGGACGGCGGCGCTCCTGCGACTCGCGGGAGTTCCATGACGTCACCCGAATACCCCCGAAGAGCGCCCGGAACCATCTCTCCGGGCGCTCTCGCTTATTTCATCGGGCAATGCGTGGCCCAAGAATTCAAGCCTCACGGCGAAATGCAGCCACTCATCTCAGATATTGGATCCGGCATTGCTCGATCCGGCCGCGAGCGAGTAACTTTACATAAGGCAACGGCCTCCAGAGGCCGGCCACCCGTGTTCGCATTGCTCGGCTTTCGTTCGGCATGCCGTTCCATCGAGATGCTCGGGGGGACCATCGTGGGTGGGGAAGTCGAAATCCTTCCATTGCCTGAGCCGCACGGCTCCCGCCGTACGACCCGATCATGTCGGGCGTTCGCCCCGCCCCCCGCTCCCCGCAGCCGCCCGGAATTCCTTTCCGGCGTCGACGCCGGCCCCGCGCCTTAGCGGCCGCCCCGAATTTTCGAGGGCGCTCCGGCAACTCGCGGACACATTCCGCCCTTTGACCGCACCCCTGTCGAGCCACCCGGAGCCGGGCGAAGCGGCAGGTTGAACCGAGGCCGGTCGAGCCGACTCCGAGCACATCTCCGGAATTGGCCGAAATCCATATGCTGCGCAACACCTTTCACCTGGCCGAGAATTGACCTGCCGACGTGCCCCGAGCCTGCCCTCACGCGTTCCCCGGAACGACGACGCACCGTCCGCCACCCCCTGCCCCGCGGCCGACCGGCGGGACGACCCACCCTTCCACCCACCCCGCGGGCCTCACCGCCGAGGCCGCCCCCCACACTTCGGCGCGCGCGAATCCGCCCCATGAGACGCCCCCCATCAGCCAGAAGACACCGAGGAACCGTCATGCGCACCGCAGAACCCGTGACAACACCCCCACACCTCGCCGCCGGCCGGCGGGCGGCCCTGATCCACCACCGTGTCTGGGATGCCGCCCTGACCCGAGTGCCCCTGTTATCCGGGCGTGAACTCGATGTCTTACGGATGCTGGCGAAGGGGTCGTCGAACCGGGCCATCGCGACCAAGCTGGCCATAACCGAGCGCACCACCAAGGCCCATGTCGCCCAGATACTGGCCAAATTCGATGTGGAGTCCCGCCTCCAGGCCGGCATCGTCGGGTTCGCCTGGGAAATCCTCACCAACGGCTCCGCGGTCCCCTGCGCCACCGACCCGACCAGGTGCCACACCCTGAGCGGGTCCCAACCCCAGGTGGAGAGCGCGTGATGAGCCGAGCGGCGTCCCCCTGTACGGCCACCGCAGAACCGGCGGCTCTCCCCTGCCGCCCCGCCCACCGCGATCCGCACCACGGATGGCCCTGTCGCACCGGTTCCCACAGGTATCCAGAGGCACCCTTTCGGCATCCCGAAAACAACCGCACTCCCACCGCGGAGCGCCCACCCGACTTCATCCATGCCCGCTCGCCGCAAGCGCTCAGCCCATCACAGCCCGCGCGATCAGCGTCCCGATATGACCGGGCGCCGGCGCGTCCAGAATCCGTACGTCCACCTTGACGAACCCGGCTTCGAGCAGAAGGCTCCGCCACTTCCGGGGTGTGTACCCGTACCGATACGTGTATAGGGCCTTGCCCGCGAATCCGCCTTTGTACATGCCCTGTGGACCGTATGCGCCGGGAATGGCCGGAGGATGCGAGAAGACCACCACACCACCCGGGTTCAGCCGCGCCGCGATCAGGGGCAGCAGCTTCACCGGGTCCGTGAACCAGACCGCCCCGAAGATCGAGAAGACCGCGTCGTACGTCTCCGTACAGTCACCCAGATACTCCAGCACTTCGGCACAGACGAACCGCGCCCCTGAAGGACCCCACCGTTCGGTGGTGTTGGCGACCATGACGGGCGACAGATCCACTCCCGTCGCCTTGACCCCCTCCCGCGCGAGATGCGCGAGCGCCCGCCCGGTCCCGCACCCGACCTCCAGCACGGTCCCGGGGTCCCCCAGCAACTCGGGTCCCGGACCGTGTTCGGCGTACTGGGTCCAGCACAGCACCGGGTCGGCGTCGAACACCTTGTCCTTGGTGCTCTCCGCGTAGGCGTCCCAGAGTTCGCGCTCGGCGTCGATGTCGTGTCGTGCGGGCAAGGAGGCTTCCTCCGGGTCGGGGCGGGCGGGGGCATGCCCCCGCCCGTCTCCGGAATCCGGGGGCGGGAGCACTCTAGTGCCGCCTCAATGGCTGTCAGGGACCTTGTCGTCGCACGGCGAGCAGTCGGAGGCGTCGGTCTCCCACAGTTCGTTGTCGACAACGAAGCCGTTCTTCCGAATCAGTTCGGCGGTTCGTGCCACGACCCCGTCACGGCGGCGTTCGATCAAGGGAGCGTGGTGCTTGTACTTCCCGTTGTTATGGGCATCGCAGAGGGCGAAGTAGAGGGGCGTGTCGAGGATGAGCTGGTGTACGCCGATGTCCACCGTGTAGCCGACGCCCATGTCCATGCCGGGGTTTTCCATGGCGGTGACGACGTAGGCGATGCCTTGCCCGAGGATACGTTCTGCGAGACTCCGGACGACCACGCTGTCCCGGAGAAGGAGTCGGACTTCGCGCTCCCACAAGTCATCGACGCCGACGTCGGAGACCAGATGAGGGACCCGCTCCTCTAACGCGTTCAAGATGGTCCGCGGATCACGCATTCGGGTTCGAACTGTTGTGCTCATCGTGCATATCCTCTCGTCTCCGTGGATTGCTGCACTTGCTTATACTTCCTGATGCTCAGTCAACTGCGCTCGCGGCAACGTAACGTGCACACCGATTGCACAATCCACCTGTGGGTACTCGATGAACCTGTGATCATGGCAGGAGGAATGAGTCCGCGAGGGAGACTGAGTTCATGAGCGATTCGGACCCACCCGCGAGCACCACCGGGCTGGCACCTGGCGAGATTCTCGCCGTGCTCCGTAAGACGCACGGTCTGACGCAGACGCAACTGGCCCGGAGGGCCAACATCTCGCTCTCGCTCCTCTCCAAGATCGAGATCGGGGACCGGTCCCTGACTCCGGCGGTGGCCGCCGGGGTGGGGCGAGCCATGGGGCTCACCATGGCCGAGGTGTTGGGCAAGGCCCCTGTGGCAACGGACGAGGCCCCGACCCTCACGGAGTTGCGGGCAGCTCTCCGCGACTACGACGTCCCCAGCGCTGTACGCCTCCCCGAGGGCGTAGTCGGTGCTGAAATGGCCGTCGCACACGGGCATCGGAGAGACGTCAAGGTATCCAAGCTTCTCGCCCTTCTACCCAAGCTGCTGAGAGACGCCACAACCCACGCGCTCACCGCGAACACACCGGAGGCGTGGACACGTCTCGCCCACGTGTACAGCACGATCTACTGGCTGGCCGCCCGTCACCGCTGGATGGATCTCGCAGAGCTGGCCGTCGCCCGACAACGGTGGTCCGTGGATCAGTGCCCCACGCCCCTTGCCGCAGCCGTGGCCGCCAGGGACCGGGCCGGGACGTATCTGAACTTCGGCGATGTCGAGCGAGGCCTGAATGTCGTAGATCACGCCATTGCCCGAGCGCAGGGGGTGCTCAGTGGAACGGAACGGGATACTGCCGTTTGCATCCTCAACCTGAGAGGGATGGCCCTCGCGAGCAGACTTCCGGACAAGAGGGAAGCCAAGCGGGAGGCCGAGCGTCATATCCGCTCCGCCACGTGGGCTGCCGCCGGGCTCGGTGTGCGTGACAAGAGTTTCCTGGGGCTGACAGTCGGCCCTCAGAACACTCATCTGCACCAGCTGGCTGCCTATGTGGATCTCGGTAGGCCGAATGATGCCCTCACGCTTGCGGACGATCTCCCGGAAGCGCTGAACGGGCTTCCCCCCACACGAGTGGCCCCGACCCATATCAATGTCGCACGGGCGTCTCTCGACGTCGGTGACCGAGATCGTGCACTCAAGCATCTGAGCCTCGCGTGGGACATCGCGCCGGAGATGGCTCGGATCCACCCCATGGGACGAGAGGTCTTCCGCGTCATCGCGTCCCTGCATCAACGGAGCAACCCCGAACTCATGCGACTGTCCAAACTCGCCGGGCTTCCGCTATGACGCGGCCAGGATCAGGCCGGCAACAGTTCACCGGGGAGCGGTCCATGTGTAGGGACTATCGCGTGCTGGGGGCACGCGTAACAGATGGTCCCGTCGCGGTATCCGATTTCGACGGCGGCGGGTGAGACCCGGCCGCAGATCACACAGGGACCGCCAGTCGGTGGCGGGAGGGGCTCGGTGAGACTGTCGCGGGTCATCGGCGGAGAAGCCCGGGCGGCAGGGGGATATAGCTGCCCGGGGGCAGGACGTACAGTTTGCGCCGCCGCCGGGCCTCCTCCTCCCGGGCGCGGAGGACGGCCTGCGCCTGGTCCTGGGTGGGGCTGGTCCAGGGCCTGCGCCAGGGGTCGGTTCCGGTCGGCGGCTCCGGAGCGGCGTGACGGCCGCGCCTCGGCCGGGGCGGGGCCAGGAATCGCATGACCCCTTCGAGTGCGTGAACGATGAGGTCGATCACGGTCGTTCGGCTCCTTCTGCAAGCTGATCGGGAAGCCCCGGCCCCGTACCGGCGCTCCCGTGTCGTCAGTGGCCGGTACGGATCGCCCGGCGGGCGTCGCTCTCGACGGCCATCGGGTCGGCTCCGGCGGCGATCCGGCGAAAGGCTTCGACCCGCCACCCCCGGGGCAGTCGCCGCACGCGGTGAGCGAGTTCGGGCGCGTCGATCGTGCGCAGGTGGATGTACTCCGGCGGCGCGGGCGCCTCGCCTTTCTCGGCGTACGCGCACGCCACCGCCAGCAGCTCCGCGAGGGCGACCCGCTCGGGGTCGCGGGTGCGGGCGCCGTGGTGAAGGTCCCGGAGGACGGCCGCGCGCCAGGCGACGGGCAGTCGGCTCCACTGCCGCAGTAACGCGACGGCCGTCTCGGCGTCCTGGGTACGGTCGGGATCCACCTCGGGCCAACGCCCGGCCCCCGCCGGATCGCACAGGGCGGCGAAGTACGCCACGTCCATGCACAGCGCCGCGATTCCGGGCCCGTACTCCTCACCGCCTTCGACGGGCCAGGTCCGGCCGATCGCCCGCGCGTCCGCCACGCACCAGGACAGTGCGGCGCGGGTGTGCTCGGGAAGCGACTCCCCCACCACGGACGCCGTGAGCACGTCCCGCACGAGTGGCCCGACGCGCCCCGCGAGCCGGGCCACGACGGGCCACTCCTTCAACCGCCAGCACGTCAAGGCATCCAGTGCCTCGCGCACTCCGTCCAGACCCGGCTGGTGCACGACTTCGGATTCCCTCATCAGGTCCCCTGTCCCATTTCCCCGGCAATATGGAGGTAACTCCTCCGTACAGCGAGTCAACGCCTGGGCGAACAGGGGGCCTTGCACAACTCATGCACGCTGTGGCGCCTGTGGCCGAAACGGCCGTGACCGCGGCGCGGATCCGGACGCGGAGCGGGGCGATGTCCCATGCCACACTCGCGGTGGCGCAGCTGCGAGGCGGCGATCCGGAGGCCGCGCCCACGACGGCACATTCCGCGAGGACGACTGCAAGGTCCGCACCGGCACCCTGCCCCGCGCCATGGCCTCCCCGCGCAACCTCGCCATCAGCGTCTTCCGCCAGGACGGCCGGACCAACACAGCCGCCTCCTCCTCACGCGGCGTGCAGCGCCAGCGTCGGCGACAGGCGGGACGCCCGTACCGCCGGATAGAGGCCCGCGACCGTACCGATCACCAGTGTCGCGCCGAACCCGCCGCCGATCGCCCAGAGCGGAACCACCCACGGCAGTCCGCTGCTCGTCGCGTGAACGCCCGTCGCCGCCGACCCGAGGACGACGCCCGCCACGCCCCCGAGGCCGGACAGCAGCAAGGACTCGGTGACGAACTGGCCCCGGATCTGCCCCCGGGTCGCGCCGATGGAGCGGCGCAGTCCGATCTCGTGCCGTCGCTCCAACACGGAGATGATCATGGTGTTGGCCACCCCGACACCGCCCACCAGCAGGGCCACTCCACCGAGGCCGAGCAGGAGATTGCTGAACGCGCCCTCGGTCGCGGCCTTTGCCTGGAGGCCGGCCGACGGGTCCGTGACGTTGACATTGCGCGGGGCCTGCGGGTCGACGGTACGGGCGAGGAGGCCGTGGACCCTGCCGACCTCGGCGTCCGCCGAGCGTTCGTACAGCGTCGTCGGGTGGCCGTCGAAGCCGAGCCTGCTCTTGCCGATGTCCCACCCGACCAGCGCCGAGCGCGCGATCTCGGGTGAGAGCGGCAGGTCGTCGAGGATGCCGAGAACGGTGAAGTACTGGCCGTCGATGTACACCCGCTGGCCCGGCCGGGAGATGCCGAGGCGGTCCGCCGCGACATCGCCCAGCACGACCGCCGGGTATGCGCCGGTGGCCTTGTTGAGCCAGGTCCCGGTGCGGAGACTCCCGCGCAGGGTCGTGAGCAGGCCCTCGGTGGCGGCCTGAACCGTGATCCCGCCGGTGATGTCCTCGGAGATCTTCTCCGACCGTCGTACGGAATGCTCCAACTGGCCGGTGCCACCCACGTGCTCGACACCGTCGATCCTGGCCACCTTGCCGACCGCGTCCTCGGCCATCGGGATCTTCTTCCCGGTCAGCAGGTCGTCGCCGGGGGTGACCACCAGCATGTTGGTGCCCAGCTTGTCGAGCTCCTGGAGGACCTTCTCCCGGCTGGACGCCGAAATGCCGACCACCGAGATCATCGTGGCGATGCCGATGGCGATCCCGAGGGCGGACAGCACCACCCGCAGGGGGCGGCTGCGCATCCCGGCCGTCCCGGTGTGCAGGATGTCGCGCGGGGTCAGCCGGGCCGCCTTGAGTTTCGGCCGCTGCCGTTGCCGTTGCGTGCTCATGGGGCGTCACCCCGTATCCACGTACCTACGTGCCCTTGCGCCGCGCTCGGCCGTGCCGCGCTGTCCTGGGCGATCCGCCCGTCCCGGATCCGTACCTGCCTCGGCAGCATCCCGGCGATCTCCGTGTCATGGGTGATGACGGCGATGGTCGCGCCCTCCTGGTTGAGGTCGTGGATCAGTTGCATGACCGCCTTGCCGGACGATGTGTCCAGCGCGCCGGTCGGTTCGTCCGCGAGCAGCAGGTCGGGTTCCCCGACGACCGCGCGGGCGATGGCGACGCGTTGCTTCTGGCCGCCGGAGAGCTCGTGCGGCCGGTGCTTCATCCGGTCGCCGAGGCCGACCCGCTCCAGAGCCCGGGCGGCCCGCTTGTGCCGTTCGGCGCGGGGCAGCCCGGAGTAGAGGAGCCCTTCGGCCACGTTGTCCCGGGCGCTGATGCCCGGCACCAGGTGGAACGCCTGGAAGACGAAGCCGATGTGCTGGGCGCGCAGTGCGGAGAGTTTGCGGTCGGACAGCCGGCCGACGTCGTGTCCGGCGATGGCGACCGAACCGGCCGTGGGGCGGTCGAGGGTGCCGACGATGTGGAGGAGGGTGGACTTTCCCGAGCCCGAGGGGCCGACGATCGCCAGCAGTTCTCCCGCGTCGATCCTCAGGTCCACTCCGCGCAGCGCGGCGACACCGCCCGGGTACTCCTTGGTCACGCCGGCCAGCTGGACCACGGGGGCCGGGGTCCGGTCCGGGACGGCAGCCGGCGCCGCCGGGCCGGACTCGGCCGCGCGCGGATACGGAGAGGCGCCGCTCATGGCTTCGGCACCCCGACCTTCATGCCCGCGCGCAGTCCGTCGCCCGTCACCTCGACCCGCCCCTGGGCGAAGAGACCGAGCTTCACCTTGAACTCGCGCACCTTGCCGCCTTCGACGACCTGGACGCCGAAGGAGCCGTCCTCCAGGGCGAGCAGCGCGCCGACCGGAACACTGAGCACGTTCTTCCGCGTCTCACCGCGGAACTCGACGGTGGCCGGGGACCTGTCGAAGCCCTTGACCGCTGCCGGGTCGTCGAAGGTGACGACGATGCCGATACGCGGCGTCTTGTCGGCCGGGTCCGAGCCCGGCTTCGCCACGGAGGCGACGGAGGTGACGGTCCCCTTGACGACGGTGCCGTCGGGCAGCTCCACGTCGACCTTGCCACCGGTCCTGGCCAGCGACGCCTCGGAGACCTTCGCCTCCAGATGGACGACACGATCGGAACCGGTCGTGGTCAGGATCTTCTGGCCGGGCGCCGCCTGGTCGCCCACCGCCGCGTCGGCGCTCTGGATTCGTACGGGCCCCGTGGCGAAGGCGATCTGCTCCGGACCGATCCGGCCGGTCCGCTTCAGACCGTGCGCCTTCTGCCACCGCTTGACCGCGTCGGCGGTGCCGGAGGTGTACTTCTCGTCGACGGCGAGCCCGGTCCCGTATCCGAGGTCGCGGAGGTTCTCCTCCAACTGCCGTACGTCGGTGCCCTTGGAGCCGGTCTTCAGTGCGCGGTACATCGGCTCGGCCCCGTACATCAGCCGGACGTCCTGGCCGTTGACCGCGTACAGCCTGCCGTCGCGCTGGATCCTGGAGCCGCCGGGTGCGATCCGGGTCAGCGTGCCGGCCGTGCCCGCGTTGATCTTGTGCTGCCGGGAGTAGCCGAGGGTGCCGTCGATGCCGGTGCTGTTGCTCAGGTCGCCCTTGACCACGGAGGCGGTGGCGGGCGGGAGGCCGGCCCGGCCCGCCCGGCCGTCCCGGCCCTCTTCGGGACGCGGTTCGCCGAGGGCGGTGACGGCGAAGCCGCCGCCCGCGACAGCCGCGACCAGTACGACGGAGACCGCCATGGTGCGGCGCCTCACGCGGCGCACTCGTTCAGGGCCGTCATGAACTTGTCGGGGTCGGCGCCCTGGGGGACTCGGAAGGGCTCGGTCATACCGCCCTTGGCGGGCTTGGGATCCGGCAGGGTGAAGCCCTTGCCGCGCAGACACTGGATGATCTTGAGCTGCTGGTCCGACTGCTGCTGGTCCGAAGCACCGTCGCCGCTGCCGCCCTGCGACAAGGACCCGCAGGCCTCCAGCGCCTTCTGCCACTTCTCCGGCGGGGAGCCCTCCGGAGGGGCGAGCAACTGCGCGCGCGGGTCCGTGCCCGGCGGGAGGTCGGCGATCTCGATGCCCTTGTCCCGGAGGCACTTGCGCCGCTTCTGGTCCCTGTCGACGTAGTCCGCCGCGCTGTCGTCCCCACCCGAGCCGCCGCCCTGGGCGACCGGGTCCCCGGACTGCGACGAGTCCCCTCCTCCGTCGGAGGAGCCGGAGCACCCGGAGACGAGCAGGGCCAGACCGGCGATGCCCGAGGCGACGGCCACGGCGAGCTTGCGATTCCTCATGGTTCCACTTCCCTTACGGACGCACCTGTGTGCGGACGAGAGGAACAGTGGTCGAAGGAGCCGTGTCGCTTCCCTTACCGACCTTGTCACAGCGCCGAAATGTCACCATCGGGTAGACAGGGCACATGCGTGTACTACTGGTGGAAGACGAGGCGATCCTGGCCGAACTGATCGCCGAGGGGCTGCGCCGCGACGCGATCACGGTGGACATCGCCCACGACGGCGCCATCGGGCTGCGAAAACTCCGGACCAACGACTACGACGTGCTCGTACTCGACCGCGACCTGCCCGGCATGCACGGTGACGAGGTCTGCCGGCGCGTCGTGGCGCACCGGCTCCTCACCCGCGTACTGATGCTCACGGCATCCGGGACCGTGCGGGACCGCGTCGAGGGCCTCGGTCTGGGCGCCGACGACTACCTCACCAAGCCGTTCGCGTACGACGAGCTGCTCGCCCGGGTCCTGGCCCTGGGCCGCCGGGCGCAGCCCGCGCTGCCACCGGTGCTCGAACGGGGCGGCATAGTGCTGGACATCCCACGGCGGCGGGCCAGCCGGAACGGGCACCACCTGAATCTGACCCGCAAGGAGTTCGCCGTGCTCGAAACGCTCATGCGGGCCGACGGCTCCGTCGTCAGCAGCGAGGACCTCATCGAAAAGGTGTGGGACGAGCACACGGGGTACGACACGAACCCGGTACGGGTCGCGCTGAGCCGGCTGCGGGGGAAGCTCGGGGAACCGCAGGTGGTGGAGACGGTGCCCGGGGCGGGGTACCGAATCGCGTACAACGCGGCGCGGGGCGCGCGTTGACCGCGCGTCCCCGCGCACGCCGGGCTCCGCGGCGGATCACGCGTGTCCGGCTCGCGAGTGAGCGGGCCCGTCTCACCGCCCTCTACGGGGGCCTGCTGATGACGGCCGGATGCGTGCTGGTGGCGGTCATCTACCTGCTCGTCCAGAACGAGCTGGAATCCCGCATCGTCAGGGCGGTGGATCCGAAGCTGGAGGGCGTCTGGACCGAACTACGGGCCGGCGATACCGCCGAGCTGATCCCGACGGCGGAGGCGGGCAGCCATGCGGTGACCCAGACCGTGCAAGTGGCCACAGCCGCCACGCTCCAGCGACTGCTCACCATGTCCGCGATCGCCCTCGCCGCCTACGCCGCTCTCTCGGTGCTCCTGGCCTGGTGGATGGCGGGCCGGGTGCTGCGGCCCGTCGGCCTCATCACGACCACCGCACGCAAGCTCTCCGGAGAGAATCTCCACCAGCGGATCGACCTGAAGGCACCGCCGGGCGAACTCAAGCAACTCGCCGACACCTTCGACGAGATGCTGGGCCGGATCGAACAACTGGTCACGGCCCAGCAACGGTTCGCCGCCAACGCGGCGCACGAGCTGCGCACACCACTGGCGATCCAGCGGGCGCTCGCCGAGATCGGTCTGGCCGATCCCGACCCCGAGCCGGAACGGATCAAGTGGATCAGGCGCCAGCTCATCGACGCGGCCGACAACAGCGAACAGCTCATCGAGTCGCTCCTGCTGCTCGCCGCCAGCCACGGAGGCGACCTGGAGCACTCCGAACCGGTGGCGCTCGGCGAGACCGTCGCGATCGTCGCCGCCGGTTTCAGCGACGAGGCACGAGGACGGGGCATCACCATCCGGACATCGACGGAACCGATGACCGTCGAAGGCGACCCCGTACTGCTCACCCATCTCGTGAACAATCTGATGGGCAACGCGGTCCGCTACAACCACCGCGACGGCACGATCGGTATCACGGCCACGGCCGGGGACCGCAGTCTTGAAGTCACCAACACGGGACCGGCCGTTCCCGCCGAGGACGTGCCACTGCTCTTCGAACCCTTCCGCCGCCTGAAGGAACGCAGGCACGCGGCGGGCGAAGGCGTGGGCCTCGGTCTCTCGATCGTCACATCCATCGCCCGTGCCCACGGTGCCGAGGCGACGGCGGAGGCGAACCCGGGCGGGGGCCTCACCGTCCGGGTGGTGTTCCCGGAGCGTTCGAGCGGATCACCCAAGAACCGTTCCGACGGCCGGACGTCACGCGCCGCGCGCAACGGCGTCGGCCGCGCCGCACCCTGACCGATCGAGGACACCCGCGTACAGCAAGTCAACGCCTGGGCGAACAAGCGGCCTTGCCCATCTCATACACGTTGCGGTGCCTGTGGCCGAATGGCCGTGACTGCGGGGTCGAACGGGACGTGCTAGGGCAGACTGGAACCTATGAGCACCGGTGAACAGCCGCCTGGGGCGAATGTGGCCGCGCTCCGCAAGGAGCGTGGCTGGTCTCAGATCAAGCTGGCACACAAGGCAAACGTGTCCGTCTCCTTGCTCTCGAAGGTGGAGGTGGGTGACCGGACGCTCACCCACGCCACGGCGGCCGCCGTGGCCGGAGCCCTGGGCCTGAGCGTGGCCGAGGTGCTGGGGCGGGCCCGCGTATCGCGGGACGGGGAGGAGTCGCTGTCCGCCCTGCGGTCGGCGTTGCGGGACTACGCCGTGCCCGGCCGGGACACCGTGGCCGAGGGCCGGATCGGCGCCGGACTGGTACGGGCCGGAGAGCACCGGGACGGGTTCGAGGTGCGGGAGCTGCTGCGGCTCCTGCCCGGGCTGCTGCGCGACGCCACCACCCACGCGTACGCGGTGAACACGGCGGAGAGCTGGATGGCGCTCGCCGAGGTCTACAGCGCCGTCTACTGGGTCGCCGCCCGTCATCGCTGGATGGACCTGGCCGAGCTGGCCGTGACCCGGCAGCGGTGGGCCGTGGAGCAGAAGGCGACCCCGCTGGGGGTGGCGGTCGCCGCGCGGGACCGGGCCGGGGCGTATCTCAATGGCGGGGATTACGAGGGCGGTCTCGCCCTGGTGGACCGGGCCGTGACGGAGGCCGAGGCCGGTCTTTCCGGGCAGGAGCGGGCGTTTGCCGTGGGGGTGCTCAATCTCCGGGGGATGACCCTCGCGGGGCGTCTGGCGGACAAGAAGGAGGGCAGGCGGGAGGCGGAGCGCCATATCGCCTCCGCGTGGCGGGTGTCGGACGAGCTGGGCGCCGAGTGGAACCGGGTCGGCATGCTCTTCGGTGCGATGAACACGGCAACGCATGTCCTCGCCACCCGTCTCGACCTGGGTACGCCCCACGAGGCGCTGTCCATCGCCGCCGGGATCGATCCCGTACTGGCCCGGCTCACGCCCACCCGTACCGCCGCCACACGGATCAACATCGCCCGCGCCCAAGTCGACACCGGCGACCGGGACGGCGCGCTGGAGAGCCTCGGCGCCGCGTATGAGGCCGCCCCTCAGATGGCGCGGCTGAACCCGATGGGCCGGGAGGTCCTCCGGGTGGTGGCGTCCCTGCACCGCAGGAGCAATCCACGACTGCTCCGGCTCGCGAAACTCTCCGGCATCAAGCTCTGAATCGCTTCCCGTCGAACGAGGGGGAGTCGACATGGACCGCAGGATGTTTCTTGCCGCGTCGCCACTCGTGGCGACAGCGGTCGCCGGCCCTCGCCCGATCAGCCGTCGGCGGCCCGGGTGCGGCGATCCCGACGAGGGGCGCAGGCTGACGCAGGCGGGGCGACAAGGGCTCAAGGGGGTCGATTCCCCGGCCTGTCTCGCGGATCTGTGGGCTCTGGAGGCCCGTGCGCTCGCCGTTCTCGGGGACGAGGCCGGGGCCGTGCGGGCGGTGGGGGCACAGAACCGGGCGCGGCGCGGGGCGATGTCCCATGCCACGCTCGCGGTGGCGCAGCTGCGGGGTGGTGATCTGGAAGCCGCGCACGCGACCGGGCTGCGGACCCTGGAACTGGCGCGGCGGGTGCGGTCGTCCCGGTCTGTGGAGGCGGTCCGGGACGTACAGCGCCGGATGGTGCCCTTCGGGCGGCACCCGCTCGTCGCGGACTTCAACGAACGTGCCCGGCACCTTCTGGCGGTGGCGGCGTAGGCCTATCGTTCGCCAGGGGTCCGTACGTACGGCCGAAACCGGGCTGATCTCACCGCAAGTCGCTCCGCCGGCCCGTGGGGCGCACCAGGGGGAAGGGCGGTCGCTCCGTCATGGACGGTACGTTTCTGTTCGGTCTGCACCTCGGGCTCACGGTCGGGGTGGTGATGGCTCCGCTCCTCGCCACATGTCTCAGGACGGGCCGGGGAGACCTGGTCGGTCCGGCCGTGATCGGGGCGGTCGGCACGCTCGTGCTGCTTCTCGTCGCCGAGTCGGTTCTCGATTCCGGTTCCCGCTATCCGACCGCCAAGGCCGAGATCGTCATCGCCGGGTCGCTGTCGCTGGCCGGCGCCGCGGTACTGACCTGGACGGTGTACGAGATCCGGCGCGCCGGGGAGCGTCGGTACGAGCCGTCCCGCCGGGCCGTGTACGCCGGGGCGACGGTGGCCGCCGCCGTGTTCTCGGTGACGCAGGGCGGACTGCTTCCCGCCCAGTTCCTGTCATCGGCGGCCAAGGCGTCGACCGGCGCGAGCGCCAGCCCGCAACCGCTCGCCGAGGTGGCGTTGGGGCTGTTCGCGGCCGCCGTGGTGGGGCTGCTGCTGTTCCAGGGCCTGCTGCGGATCCGTCCTGACCGGTGGTTCTTTACCGTGACCACCGCCCTGCTGGCCGTGGTCACGGCCGGAGTGCTCTCGATCGCCGTCAACAACCTCCAGTTCGGCGATGTGATCGGCGGCGACCTGACCCCGGTGTTCGACGTGTACGCGACGGTGCCCGCGGACAGTTGGTACGGCACGGTGCTCTCGGCGCTCTTCGGGTTCCACCCGGCGCCCACCGCCCTCCAGGTCACCGTCTGGTCCCTGTACGTGGTCCCCACGCTCCTTCTGCTCCTCGCCCCGATAGGGTTCGGTCGTTCAGTCGGGGGCGCTGGGGCCGAGGGGAAGACGACCGATGGTGAGGCCGATGCGGGTGGGAGTGCGGCGCCGGGGCCGTGGGGCGGCCGGTACGGGGCTCGTGGCGGCGACGGCGGTACTGGCTCTGACCGCTAGCGGATGCGTGACGGTGCACGGGGAGCGTGAACTCGTCCCCAACGCGACCGACGCCGAGGCGGCGAGCGCGCTGAAGGAGTTCGTCACCGGCTTCAACGCCGCCGACAAGGCGTACGACTCGACCCTGGACTCGGACCGGGTCACCGGCGCCCTGGGGGCGGTCAACCAGGCCGGGATGAAGTCGCGGGGCGTGACGTATCCGAACGGCAATCCGCGGCACGTACCGCTGGAGCTGTCGGACGTCACGTACTCGATACCGAAGAAGGCGGGCTGGCCGCGGTACTTCCTCGCGGACGCGGACCCCAACCGCGATCGGGACGGCGGTCCCGATGACGAGCGGTGGCTGCTGGTCTTCCTGCGCGGCGGGCCGTCGGACATCTGGAAGGTGACCTATCTGAACGTGCTGCCCGCCGGGAAGGTGCCGAAGCTGAAGAAGGACGGCAAGGGGTACGTGGAGATGCTCCCGGCGACGACGGCGAAGCTGGCCGCCCGCCCGGTCGAGCTGCCCAAGACGTACTCGTCGTACATGCAGTCGGGGACGCCCCCGGTCTTCGCGGACGGGCAGCACAGCACGGGCTGGCGGGAGGCGCGGCGGCGGACGACCAACCTGCCGGGGATCTCCACCCAGTGGATCGACCAGCCGCTGGACACCGGCGACTTCGCGCCGTTGGCCTTCGCGACGGCGGACGGCGGAGCGCTGGCCTTCTTCACGATCCGCACCTACGAGCGGCAGACCGCGGCGGCGGGGGTGGACATCCCCGTCCATCCGGATGTGAAACCGCTGCTGACGGGTGAGGTGAAGACCTCGATCACGAAGGAGCGGGTGTCGGCACAGGCGACGCTCGTCCCGGCGGCGGGCGGCGGCGCGGCGAAGATGGAGATCCTGGGGCGGCTGGTGGGCCTCACCACCGCGAAGGGCACCTGAGGCGGATCCGGGGGCCGGGGGCGCGTACCGCGGCGTACGGGATACGGAGAACGGGCCCGGCGGCTTCCGCGGCCGGGCCCGTACCACCGGGTCTTCCGCTCATTGGTGGAGCGGCCACGCCTCCTCCTGGCGGCCCCGCTCGATCGCGTAGCGCGCGCAGGCGTCGGTGAGGGCGCCGAGGAGGATCAGGGGCTCGGGGAGCGGGTGCTCCGGGCCGCGTACCCAGGTGACCGCGTGGTCACCGGGAAGCCGGGCGGGCGGCAGGAGGACATAGCTGCCCCGGCAGTGCCAGCGCAGGCCGGGATGCTCGTCCATGGTCTCCGGATGGCAGTCCAGCTCGCACGGCCACCACTCGTCCTCGTCCTCGGGAGTGCCCCGGGTCTGGGTGAAGAAGAGCGCGCGGGCGTCCTCGCCGTCGCCGCCGACCTCGGCGACCGGGCCGACCTCGACTTCCTGCTCCAGCAGGCGGTCGAGGGCGGCGCGCCCGGCTTCGAGGGGGACGTCGAGCACGTCGTGGACCATGCCGGTCGCGGTGACGAAGTTGGCGTCGGGGTCGCCCTGGGCCCAGCGGCGGACCTGGGCGGCGTCCGTCGTCGACTGGGTCTGCCAGGCGAAGGAGACGGGGTGCCGGCCGGGGGTCGGACAACCGATGCGTTCGCACGAACACCGGTAGGCGACGGGGTGCGCGGCGGGCGCCAGCGGCATACCCGCGGCGGCGACGGCAAGCAGCAGATCCTCACGGCCGGAGTCCTCCGGCTCACTGTCCCGTGAGCGCCTGCGCAGCCAGCCGGCCAGCCTGCCCTCGCGGGGGAGCCCGTTCCCCGTGCCGCGGTAACGGCCTTTACCGTCGCCCATCTATCCCCTCACACGTCACTGCTCGCCCCTCGCGGTCTCTGCCATGGTCCCACCATCGGGCGCCTCGGGTGTCCACTGTCCCCAACCAGGGGAGCTGTCGGCGCATTCCGGCGCGTACGGTGGCGCGGTCCGGGATACTGCCCCGCGCGGGCGCGGACGAGGCGCGACAAAGGTGGTACGGGGGCCCGCGGCACCGCACAGGGGCCGTGCGGCGGCTTTCGGGGGCTCCCGGGGCGCGGGCCGCGAGTGGCGGGGATCACCCGCGTGGGCGCAGTCCGTACAGGGCGTACTCGACGAGACGGTCGGTGTAGTCGTGGGTCAGCGGCAGGGTCCGCAGCAGCCAGCGGTGCAGCAGCGGGCCGACGAGGAGTTCGACGGCGATCCTCGGGTCGATGCCGGGGTCGGCGTCCCCGGCGGACTGCGCGGACCGGAGCCGTTCGGTGTAGAGCCGCAGCCCCGGTTCGAGGAGTTTCTCCAGGAACTCGGCGCCGACCTTCTCGTCGACGATGCCCGCGGCGGTGAGGGCGCGGGTGGGGCCCTCGTACCGGGGGTCGGTGAGTTCGTCGACGCTCGCCCGCAGCACGGTCTTGAGGTCGGCTTCGAGGTCGCCGGTGTCGGGGAAGGCGCCGTGCGCCGGGTCGGCCGGGGCGACCAGGTCGAGAAAGGCTTCGAGCAGGACGGCGGCCTTGGAGGGCCACCAGCGGTAGATGGTCTGTTTGCCCACGCCCGCGCGGGTCGCGATGCCCTCGATCGTGGTGCGGCCGTAGCCGACCTCGGCGACGAGGGCGAGCGCGGCCTCGTAGATCGCGCGCCGGGAACGCTCGCTGCGGCGGTTGGCGTCGGGGGTCCTGGTCTCTGCCATGCCGCCCAATCTAGCAAGGGGTGAGGCGATACGTATCGTCTCGCAAAGGGTCGGGGAAGGGGCGGGGGCTTGAGGCTCGGGGGCGCGGCCCGGGGGCTCGGGGCGCGGGACCGGGAGGCACGGGCCGGGGGGGCGGTCCGGGGGGGGGGGGGCGCGGGCCCGGGATCCGGGACCGTATCGACGCACGTCGGGTGCGTTTTCCGGGACTTGGCCGCACCATTGGCTTCCACGCATACCCGCGTAACTCCCGCGCACACCCGCGCGGACGCCCGTCGTTTCGTCCGTGAGGAGCCCACCTTGCGCTCATCGCTCCGCGAAGCATCGCCCCGCCGTTATCTGATGTGCCCACCCGCACACTTTCGGGTGACGTACTCCATCAACCCGTGGATGGACCCGGCCAAACCCGTCGACCTGCCGCTCGCCCTCACCCAGTGGGAGGACCTGCGCGACCGCTACCGCGCCTTCGGACACACCGTCGAACTGCTGGACCCCCGTCCCGGCCTGCCGGACATGGTCTTCGCCGCCAACGGCGCGACCGTGATCGACGGGCGGGTGCTCCTCGCCCGCTTCGCGCACCGCGAGCGCGAGCCCGAGGCCGCCGTCCATCTGGAGTGGTTCCGCGCCGCCGGTTTCACCGGGATCCACGAACCGGCCCATATCAACGAGGGCGAGGGCGACTTCGCCGTCACCTCGTCGTACGTACTCGCCGGGCGCGGCTTCCGGTCGTCGCCGCTCTCCCACGACGAGGCACAGGAGTTCTTCGGACGGCCGGTGATCGGCCTCGATCTGATCGACCCCCGCTACTACCACCTCGATACGGCCCTCTGCGTCCTCGACGACGCGGGCGACGAGATCATGTACTACCCGGACGCCTTCTCGCCCGGCAGCCGCTCGGTGCTCTCCCGGCTCTTCCCCGACGCGCTGATCGCCGGGGAGGGCGACGCGGCGGCGCTCGGGCTCAACGCGGTCAGCGACGGACGGCACGTGCTGCTGCCGCAGGCGGCGGTGGGGCTGTTCGAGCCGCTGCGCGACCGGGGGTTCGAGCCGGTCGGGATGGACCTGGGCGAGCTGCTGAAGGGCGGCGGCAGTGTGAAGTGCTGTACGCAGGAGATCCGGCTCTGACGCCGGGACCGGTCCGGGTGGCCCCGCGCGGGGCGCCCGGACCGGGCCCGGTCGTTCCGGGACCGCCGGCCCGGGCGTAGGGGCTCAGTCCTCCTCGGGCGGCGGCCACGCGTCGCCCCACACCGCGTCGCGGGCCTCCTTGTACAGCGCCCCCTGCCGCTTGGTGACGTTCACCCGGCCGAGATCGCCCGCGCCCTCGCACAGGTCGAGCAGAACGAGGCCCTTGCGGATCTGGGGGCGCCGGGTGATCCGGGCGGGCGCGGCGGCGACGGGGAACCGGGTGGCGACGACATAGCTGAACTTCTCGTCCTCGTGGCCCAGGGATCCGCCCTTCACCTGCCGGTGCAGCGACGAGCGGGCCACGCGCGCGGAGAAGTGGCACCAGTCGGTACCGGGCGCGATGGGGCAGGGCCCGCTGTGGGGGCAGGGCGCGGCGATCGTCATCCCGGCCGCGACCAGCAGATCACGGGCGGCGATGATCCGCTCGTAGCCGTCGGGGGTGCCGGGCTCCACGACCACGACGGCCGACGCCGCCCGCGCGGCCTCGGCGACGACGGCGGTACGGTCGGCCCCGGTCAGCTCCTTGAGTACGTACGAGACCGTGACCAGGTCGGTCGCGTCGATCCTGAGCGCCCCGCTGATCCGGGCGCGCTCCCAGCGGGCGCCGTAGGGGCCCGCGTCCCCGGCGGACTCCGCCAGCTCACGGCCGAGCGCGAGGGCCGGTTCCGCCCAGTCGAGCACGGTCGTCGTGGTCCGCCACTCCCCCGCGACGGCCCAGCTCGCGGCGCCGGTGCCGCCGCCGATGTCGGTATGGGTGGCGGGCGTCCAGCCGGGGGCCGCCGCCCGCAGCGCCCGGAGGGCGGACCGTACCGCCTCGAAGGTCGCGGGCATCCGGTACGCCGCGTACGCGACGACATCGGCCCGGTCCCGCAGGACCGGCGCGTTCGTGGGGGTCTCGCCCCGGTAGTTCGCGATCAGCCGCTCGACGGCCTGCGCGGCCCGGTTCGGCGGCAGCCCCTCCACAAGACCGGCGAGCCCTCGGCGGAGGGCGTCGGCGGTGAGATGGGGGTCGGGGACGGGGCGGGGGCGGGTGTCACTCACCGGGTGATTCTAGGCGGTACGGGGACAGTGGTACGGGGCCGGAGCCGTCGAGGGGTCGTACGCCTCCGGAGCCGTACCGCCGCCCCGCTCAGAGCCGGGACACCGACCGCCACGGGCGGCACAGCACCAGGAAGCTGGTGACCGCCGCCAGTCCGCAGGAGAGCTGGACGACGGCCATCGGGACCGCCGTGTCCTCGCCCGCGAGGCCCACCAGCGGGGAGACCAGCGCGCCCATCAGAAAGCCCGACGTGCCGATCAGGGCGGACGCCGAGCCCGCCGCGTGCGGGGTGCGGTTGAGGGCGAGGGCCTGGGTGTTCGGCATCGCGAGCCCCTGCGCCGACATCAGGACGAAGAGCCCCGCCGCGACCCCGGCCAGGCCCGGTTCGCCGAAGACCCCGGTGGTCATCACGACCAGCGCCGCCGACGCCAGCACGATGATCGTCAGTCCGCAGGCCAGGGCCTTGTCGAGACTGACCCGGCCGATCAGGAGGCGGCCGTTGATCTGGCCGACGGCGATCAGTCCGATGGAGTTGAGGCCGAAGAGGAGGCTGTACGCCTGCGGGGACGCGCCGTAGATCTCCTGGACCACGAACGGGGACGCGGCGATGTACGCGAACAGGGCCGCGAAGGAGAAGCCGCCGGTCAGGACGTACCCCGTGTACACCCGGTCGCCGAGCAGCCCGCGCATCGTCCGCAGCGACTCCCCGACACCGCCCGGGCGGCGGCGCTCCGGCGGCAGGGTCTCCGGCAGCCACTTGAGGATCACCAGGGTCAGCAGTGCGCCGACCCCGGTGAGGACGAGGAAGATGCCCCGCCAGTCGGTGAAGCGGAGCACCTGGCCGCCGATGACCGGCGCGATGACGGGCGCGACCCCGGAAATCAGCATCAGGGTGGAGAAGAAGCGGGCCATCGCCACGCCCTCGTACAGATCGCGGACGACGGCACGGGCGATCACGATGCCCGCCGCGCCCGCGAGTCCCTGGAGCAGCCGCAGGGCGATGAGCGTGCCGGCGTTCGGGGCGAAGGCGCACAGTGCCGTGGCGACGACGTACACCACCATCCCCGTCAGCAGCGGCACGCGACGGCCCCAGCGGTCGCTGAGCGGGCCGACGATCAGCTGGCCGAGGGCGAGTCCGGCGATACAGGTGGTGAGGGTGAGCTGGATGGTGGCGGCGGGCGCGGAGAGCGAGTCGGTGACGGCGGGCAGGGCGGGCAGATACATGTCCATGGAGAGCGGGGGCAGTGCCGACATGCCGCCGAGGACGAGGGTGACGAGCAGCCCGGCCCGCCGCGCGGCGGGCATATCGCTCCCGGACACCGCGGGGGCCTGTGCGGCCGGGACCGGGGTCGCCGGGACCGGGGTCGCGGGGACGGCGGGTCCTGGGACCGGGGCCTCGGGAGGGGCCGCCGCCGGATCGTTCGGGGGCGCCGCGGGCCCCCCGGGTATGTGGTCCCCCACCGGACCGCTCGACCGCTCGGTCATCGCCCTCCCCTTCCGTCGCCCCGCCACGCCTTCGTCGAATCTCCGCCCATGCTCTCAGTCCGGCGTCCTGAGCAGCAGGGCCGGTCCGCCGCTGGTCCGCCACCGGGGCCCACCGGGGGCCACCGTCGCTCAGACCGGCCGCAGCCCCGGATCGCCGGCGACCGTGACGAACGAGCCGGCCGTTGCCATCGGCGCGCCCGGTACGGTCACGGCGGCCAGCACCCTGAAGTCGGCCCGGACGGTGTCCTCGCGCAGGGTGAGGACCGTATAGCCGCGCCGTCCGTCGTAGAACCGCAGATGCGGATTGGCGAGGGTCTGGTCGGCCCAGTTCGGGGGCCGGGCCGCGCCGTCGCGCCCGCTGCTGACGGACGTGGTGACGAACTCGGTGCCGACGGTCGGCGACGCCGGGTCGTCCCAGTCCCGTTTGAGGTCGAATCCGTAGCCGACGTGGACATCGGCGGAGAGGACGACCAGATCACGGATCCCGGCCGCCGCCGCGCCCGCCAGCAGCCGGTCGCGGGCCGCCGGATAGCCGTCCCAGGCGTCCGTACTCAGCCGGTGTCCGGCCCCTGGCGCGTCCCGCCGCCGGGCGAGGACGACCTGCTGCGCCAGCAGGTTCCAGCGGGCGGCCGACCGGTGCCAGCCGTCGAGGAGCCAGCGCTCCTGCGCCGCCCCGGTCATGGTCCGGCCGGGCGCGTGCAACGCGGGCCCCGGGATCTGCCAGCCGGGGCCGCACACCTGGTCCGAGCGGTACTGCCGGGTGTCGAGTACGTCGATCTGGGCGAGCCGTCCGAACCGCAGCCGCCGGTAGAGCCGCAGATCGGGGCCGCGAGGGCGCTGCGCGGCCCGCAGCGGCTGGTTCTCCCAGTACGCGCGGTACGCCGCCGCCCGCCGCAGCAGGAAGTCCTCGGGCGCCCGGCCGTCCGCCGCCGCCCCGGCCGCGTAGTTGTCGTCCGCCTCGTGGTCGTCCCAGGTGAGGACGAAGGGGTGGGCGGCGTGGGCGGCCCGCAGATCGGGATCGGAGCGGTAGAGGCCGTACCGCAGCCGGTACTCCTCCAGCGTCACGGTCTCCCGGTCGAACCGGTCGGGCAGGACCCGGTCGGTGTACGCGCGGGCGCCGCCGGTCGGCGGGACCGGGTACTCGTACAGATAGTCGCCGAGATGCACGACGGCGTGCAGATCCTCGGCCGCGAGCCGGGCGTGCGCCGTGAAGTAGCCGTCGTGGTACGCCTGGCAGGAGACGGCCGCCAGCCGCAGCTCGCGCACCCGGGCACCGGGCGCGGGGGCGGTCCTGGTCCGGCCCGGCGGACCGAGCCAGGGCCCGGCGCGGAACCGGTAGTGGTACACCCGGTCCGGTTCGAGACCGGGGACCTCGACCCGGACGCTGTGGTCGAGTTCGGGGTGCGCGAAGGCCGTACCGCGCCGGACGATCCGGGTGAAACGGGCGTCGTACGCCAGCTCCCAGCGGACCGGGTAGCGGCCGGGCCGCAGCCCGCCGCCGGGTTCGTACGGGCGCGGCGCCAGCCGGGTCCACAGCAGCACGGAGTCCGGCAGCGGGTCACCGGACGCGACCCCGAGCGTGAAGGGGTCGCTCCGGATCCGGGCCGGGTCGAGGCCGGCCGCGTGGGCGCTGCCGGGCAGCCCGGTGGCGAAGGCGAGCAGGGCGGCGGCGCCGGTGGCGGTGAGGGCGCGACGGCGGGGGACATGGAGGACATGACGGGCGGCGGCCCGGAGTTCGGCGGGGTGCGCGGCGGGCGCGGGGCCGCTCACCGGGGTCTCCCGGGACGGGGGCCTGCGCTGGGACCGGGACCTGCGGTCGGGCGTCCCCGCGGATATGACGTCACCGACCGATGTGACCATGCTGTTCGGCCCGGCGCGGCCGGATTCGGCGGGATATCTTCTGTGTCGACCCATTTGTTTCACAACGCGGGTGCGTCCGGGCGCCCCTGGTCGCCGCTCCCCTCCGCCGTGGGAGGCTGCCCCACATGTACGACGCGATGGACGACGCATCCGTCTGGCCCACGGTCGACCGGCTCCGCGCCTGGCTCGACGCGGCGAACGACCGCCCGGCGGAGCAGGAGTTGCTGCTGCGGGTGCTGAAGCTGTCCGAAGAGGTCGGGGAGGTCGCGGAGGCGGTCATCGGGGCGTCGGGCCAGAATCCGCGCAAGGGGCATTCGCACACCTGGCGCGATGTGGAGGCCGAGCTGTGCGATGTCGTCCTCACCGCGATGGTGGCGCTGCGGACGCTGACCCCGGACGCGGAACAGGTCTTCACGGCCCATGTACGGGAGGTGGCGCGGCGGTCGCTGAGCGGCGACTGATCCCCGGCCGGAACGGGCCAACGGCGGGACGGCGCCTGGATAGCGGGCGCTTCACCCCGTGATCGGCGGATCCGGCGGCCGCGCCCCACCCCTGACCACTACCGTGCTCCGATGACCGAGTACTGGAACCACAACACCCATTACCACCCACTGGTCCTCGGAGCGGTCCCGCCCGGCGCGGCGAAGGCGCTCGACATCGGCTGCGGGGAGGGGCTGCTCGCCAAGCGGCTGGCCGGCCGGGTACCCGAGGTGACCGGGGTCGATCGGTCCGGGGAGATGATCCGGCTCGCCCGGGAACGCGCCGGCCCCGGGATCGGCTTCGTCGAGGGGGACTTCCTCGACCCGGCGGCGCCCGGGCTCGCGAGCGGCACCTACGACCTGGTGAGCGCCGTCGCCGTACTGCACCATGTGGATCTCACCGCCGGGCTGACCAGGATGGCGGACCTGCTGGCACCCGGCGGGCGGCTGGTCGTCATCGGCCTCGGCCGGGAGGGCCGCGACCCGCGCGACTGGGCCCTGAGTATCGGCGCCGCGATCCCCGCGGCGGCTGTCACCCGGGTCAGGTCCAGGCGCTCCGACGCCCCGGAGGTCCCCGTCATGGACGCGGTCACCACCTTCGCCGAGGTGCGGTCGGCCGCCCGGTCGCTGCTGCCCGGCTGCTCGTTCCGGCGGCTGCTGCTGTGGCGGTACGCGCTGATCTGGCGGAAGCCCGGCTGAGGCGGCCCGCACACCGGGTCGGGAGGGGCGCGGTCAGCGGAGGCGGTCGGCGAACCGGCGGCGCAGGGGCCGGTAGTCGTACCGCGGGAAGACCTCGGGGAAGAGGGCGAGCATCGCCGTCAGCCGGGTCCGCAGCCGGAGACCCCCGGGGTCCCCGGGGTCGTGCTCGCCGCCGAGGCCGTGCTCCGTGAAGAGGCGCTGCCAGCCGAAGGTGCCCCGGGTCAGCAGCAGGGCGTCGAGATAGCCGGAGTGGTCGAGGTCGAGCGGACACAGGCCCTGGTCCCCGTCGTCGTACCAGATCTCCGGTGCCCGCCCGCCGGACCGCACGCGGAGGAAGACCTGGTCGCCTGGGCCGTTCTCCGGGGCGCCGTCGAGGGCCCGCAACTCGTCGAGGGGGACGAGGGGTTCGGTATCGGCGACGGACTCCGGCGGCGGGCCCTCCAGGGCGTGCGGCAGGGATCTGAGGCGGAGTTCGCCGCCGAAGCCGTGGTCGGGCGCGGCCCAGCTCATCCGGAGCCGCCCGGACCGCGGCGCCCCGGTGCCGCCGGGCGCGTACCGGGCGGAGTAGACCTCGATCGCCGGGCAGCTCCGCATCTCCTCCAGGACGTCGAGCCAGCGTCGCTCGTACGAGGACGGCTCCGTCATCCCGCTCCCCTCCCCAGGGTCGGCGTCGGTGCGCCGCAGCCTATGCCCCGCCCCTCGGGCCGACTACGGCCGGTCGCCCGCTCCGACCGATGGCCGCGCGGGAACCGTCTTCGGTCCCCGGTCCCGGGCCGGGGATCATCCCTCCGTCGCGCGGTCGGCGACCATCGGCGGCCTTCGGGGCGCGGCCGCCTCCGGGTGATCGATCTCATGAACGGATATCGGCCACCGGGGGCCTTCTGGCCGATGTCGA
This sequence comes from Streptomyces sp. NPDC059248, assembly GCF_042753905.1. Classification (NCBI taxonomy): domain Bacteria; kingdom Bacillati; phylum Actinomycetota; class Actinomycetes; order Kitasatosporales; family Streptomycetaceae; genus Streptomyces; species Streptomyces sp. NPDC059248. The sequence continues at coordinate 96,026 of NZ_JBHYZV010000012.1, forward strand.
GGCGTACACCGCCCCAGGGCCCGGGTACGGCTGAAGGGGTCGTTCCGCGTACCGGGACGGCAGCCGACCGCCGCCGATGGAGGACAGAGCGCGTGATGACCCCGGAACCAGTCAACCCCGACCCCGAACCCGGCACCGCCCCCCAGGCGCCCCCGGTCGTCCGCACCAGCGGCAGCCCCCGGGACCGGGGCCGCCAGTACGGGGCCGCGGCACGGCGGCGGGTCCAGTTGTCGCTGGAGAGTTACGAGGGGATGTACGCGCACTTCGCGGGCCTCGACTGGGCCGCGGCGACGGCGCTCGCCGAGACCTTCGTCCCGGTGATCGAGGCGTTCGACGCCGACTATCTGGAGGAGATCGGAGGGATCGCCGACGGGGCGGGGGTCGCGTTCCCCGACGTACTGGCGCTCAATCTGCGGACCGAGATCCTCTTCTCGGCCCGGGCCCGCACGGCGGGCGGCGGCCCCGGACCGCACGAGTGCACGGCGTTCGCGGATCTGCGCGGCCCGGAGCCGATCGTCGGACAGAACTGGGACTGGCTGCCCTTCGCCCATGACACGGTGGTGATCCTCCAGACCGAGCCGGTGAACGGCCCCCGCTGGGTCTCGGTGGTGGAGGCCGGTCTGCTCGCCAAGTTCGGGATGAACTCCGCCGGTCTGACGGTCCTCACCAACGCCCTGGTCACCTCCGAGGACCGGGGCAGCCCCGGTATGCCGTACCACCTGCTGCTGCGGGCCCTGCTGGAGTCCGAGTCCGTCGAAGCGGCCGAGGAAACCCTCCGTACGGCCCACCGCTCGTCCTCCGCGAACTACCTGATCGCCGCCGGCAACCGGGCCCTCGACATCGAGGCCCGCCCGGGCGGCCCGTCCACCCTGACCCGCCACCCGGTCGCCCCCGGCACGCTCTTCGTCCACACCAACCACTTCACCGCCCCGGTCGCCACGACGGACGTCGGCCCCGCGGTCTTCCCCGACACCCACGCCCGCCACCGCCGCGCCACGGCCCTGGCCGAACAGATGCCCTACCCCTCGGTCGCGGCCTGGCAGGAAGTACTCCGGGACCACGAGGGCCGGCCCGAGTCGATCTGCTGCCACCCGAACCCCGAGGCCCGTCACGAGCTGGAACGCAGCTCCACGGTCGCGAGCGCGATCGTCGAACCGGAACGCCGGACCCTGCATCTGGCCCTGGGCCGGCCGTGCACGACGGAGCGGGTGTCGTACGAGTATCGGGACTTCTTCAAGGGGCGGGGGTAGCCCCGCCGGGCCCGGTGCCCGCCGCGACGAACGCCGGAGCGCCCGGGCGGGTGACCACCCGGGTGCTCATACGGTGTATCGACGGATCCCGCGTCACCCGCGGGGGCGGGCGCATTTGGCGCAGCCGCTCCATGTGGCGGGCGGCCGGCACGGGCAGGGGCCCGGCCGGCGGGGTCGGCGCTCCGGCCGACAGTGCTGTGGATCAGTCGATGCGTTGCATGACAGTTTCGTCCTCCTCGCGTCGGTGCCCAGTCCTTCGTCCGGGCCGCGGTGGTGAGGAGACGGTCATCGACCTCTGGCTAGGAGGTCTCGTGTGCTCCACATCGCGGCACCAGACCAGACGGTAGCCCAAAAAGGGGCCGTCGCAATAGAGTTGGCGAAAACGGCGCGACGAGGCACCTCGGGAAGCCATCCCGTGTACCTCGTCCGCGCGGGCGTCATGGGACTGGGCACGTCCGCAATAAGCACTTGGTCCATCATGCGGGGCGCGGATATACGATCGATATACGCCGTGGCAGATTTCGGTTGACCACAGGGGGTGGGGGTGGCGGACGAGGCCGTGGATCTCCGCTTCGGCGTGCTCGGGCCGGTGCGTGCGTGGCGTGGTGGAGAGCCGCTGTCGACCGGCTCCCGGCAGCAGCGGGCCCTACTCTCGGCACTGCTGCTGAGTGAAGGCCGTGTCGTCCCTCCTTCGGAGCTGATCGACGCGATCTGGGGCGAGGAGCCGCCGTCCCACGCCTTGGGCGTCATGCGGACGTACGCCCACCGGCTGCGCAAGGTGCTGTCGGCGACGACCCTGGTCTCCGAGTCCGGCGGCTACGCCCTGCGGATGGAGCGCGACGCCCTGGACCTGTTCGTGGCCCAGGAGTTGGCCGCCGCGGCCGTGAAGACCCGGGCCGCGGGCGACCCGGGTCATGCCCGGATGCTGGTCAACAAGTCGCTGGGGCTGTGGGACGGTGAGCCGCTGGCCAATGTCCCCGGGCCGTACGCGGAGAATCAGCGCACCCGTCTGGAGGAGTGGCGGCTCCAGCTGCTGGAGACCCGGCTCGATCTCGATCTGGAGGTCGGGGCACACGCGGACGCCGTATCCGAGCTGACCGCCCTCACCGCGGCACATCCGCTGCGGGAGCGGATGCGGGAGCTGCTGATGCTCGCCCTCTACCGCAGCGGACGGCAGGCCGAAGCCCTCGCCGTCTACGCCGACACCCGCCGCCTCCTCGCCGACGAACTGGGCGTCGACCCCAACCCCGAGCTGTCCCAGCTCCAGGAGCGCATCCTGCGCGCCGACGTCGAACTCGCCCTCCCCGGGCCCGGTATCGACCGCGCGTCGGTCACGGTCTCGCTGCCCAGGCCCGCCCAGTTGCCCGCGCCTTGGCCCGACTTCACCGGCCGGTCGGCCGTCGCCGATGAAGTGGCCGGGTGGCTCGGCGGCGGCGACGCGTCGGTGGTGGCCGTCTCGGCGCTCGCGGGCATCGGCGGCGCCGGCAAGACCGCCCTCGCCGTTCAGGTGGCGCATCGGATGCGCCCGCGGTTCCCGGACGGGCAGCTCTTCGTGGATCTCCAGGGCGCGGGTGGCCGCCCCGTGGCGTCCACGTCGGTACTCGGTGCGTTTCTGCGCGCCCTGGGCATCCCGGAGTCGGCCATTCCGGATGCCGTCGAGGATCGTACGGCGCTCTACCGCTCCACACTGGCCGACCGCCGGGTCCTGGTCCTGCTGGACAACGCCAGGGACGCGGCCCAGATCCGGCCCCTGCTGCCGGGCACGGCGGGCTGCGCAGCCCTGGTCACCAGCCGGGTCCGGATGATCGATCTGATGGGTGCCCGTCTCGTCGATCTCGATGTCCTGTCCCCGGACGAGGCGCTCCAGCTCTTCACTCGGATCGTCGGCCCGGAGCGCGTGGCCGCCGAACGGCAGGCCGCCCTCGATGTCGTCGCGGCCTGCGGTTTCCTGCCGCTGGCGATCCGGATCGCCGCCTCCCGGCTGGCCGCCCGCCGCACCTGGACCGTGTCGGTGCTGGCCGCCAAACTGGCCGACGAACGCCGCCGTCTCGACGAACTCCAGGCGGGCGACCTGGCCGTGAAGGCCACCTTCGAACTCGGCTACGGCCAGCTGGAACCCGCCCAGGCCCACGCCTTCCGGATGCTCGGCCTCGCCGACGGCCCCGATATCTCCCTCGCCGCGTCCGCCGCCGTACTCGGCCGCCCGGTCCAGGAGACCGAGGACCTCCTCGAAGCCCTCGTCGACACATCCCTGCTGGAATCCCCCGCGCCCGGCCGCTACCGCTTCCACGACCTGGTCCGCCTCTACGCCCGCGCCTGCGCCGAACGGGACGAACGGCCCGAGGAGGCCGAGGCCGCCCTCGCCCGGCTGCTCGACTTCTATCTCGCCACCGCGTCCCGGGTCTACGGCGGCGAGCGCCCGGGCGATCGCCTTCCGTATCACCTCGGGCCGACCGAACACCCGGGCCTCACCTTCGGCGACTGGCGAAAGGCCGTCGACTGGCTGCATACCGAGGCGCACTCCCTGCTGGCCTGTGCCCGACAGGTCCCCGGGGGCAGCCGGCTCGCGCTCGCCGCCGATCTGCTGTGGGCCACCCAGAGCCTGGCCGAGTCCGGCACCTACTCACGGGCCTACGAATCGGCCGCAGTCGCCGTCCGGGACGCGGCGCGCTCCTCCCGGGACATCAGGACCGAAGCCCGCGCCCGGATCTCCGTCGTCAATTGCCACATGGTCGCGGGGCGGTACGAGGAGGCCGACGACGAGGCCCGGATCGCCGCCGAACTCGCGGTCTCCGTCGACGACCCCGCCCCCGTCTACTGGGCGGACAACGACCGCGGCATCATCGCCTTCAACCAGGGCCGGTACGAAGACGCGGAGGAGTTCCTGCGCCGCGCCGCCGAGGGCGCCCGCCGGGACGGCAGCGACTCGGCCGAGGCCAGCGCGCTCGGCAACCTCTCCAGAATCCAACTGGCTCTGGACCGGGTCGAGAAAGCCATCGACCTCGCGCGGCAGGGCGTCGGCATCTATGAACGGATCGGGCACACCCTCCGGCTGGCCAACGCCCGCTACGCCCTCGGCGTCGCCCTCACCCAGGCCGGCCGGCACACGGACGCTCTGGAACAGCTCTCCGAGGCGATGGAGCTCTTCGAGGCCAACCGGCAGCGGCTCTGGCAGGGCACAACCCACTACCGGATCGCTCAAACCCACCTGGCGGCGCACCGGCCGGCCCGCGCGGCCCAGCACTGCGAACAGGCCCTCGCCATCGGCTGCATCGGCGGCGACCGGATCCGCGGCATCGTCCAGATCACCCTCGGCCGGGCGCTCTCGACCCTCGGCCAGGCGGACCGCGCCCGCGCCTGCTGGCTGGAGGCGAAGTCCCTGCTGGACCCCGCGGGCGCGCCAGAAGCGGAAGAGGCGCGCGAACTGCTGGGCGCGGAGGTCACGGTCTGAAGGTCGCCCCGGAGCGGGGCGGGGGCGGGGACGGGGACGGGGCGGTCTCCAGTAGCCGTCCAAGGGCGACGGGACCCGCTGCGTATCGAGCCCCACCTGGACATCCGTCCCGCCGAGGAGTGTGCTCGTGGCGCGCAGAGCCTGCTTCTCGCCGCCCAGGCGGCGCAGCAGGGTCTGGATCTGACGGTCCCAGGTTGTGTGTCGTTGGCCGTGACCATCGCCGTCGCCATCGCAGCCGTCGACGCCCTCATACGCAACGCGGCGCGGCGCCCGCCGCGTCACTGAACTTCTTGCTGAACTCCGCGATCTCCGGCAGCCGCATGGCGGCACGCTCGGTCTTGTCGAGATACCGGAAGTCGAAGGCGAACACGGTCTCCTTGCCTTCGCACCGGGCGCGGGTGAAGTCGCGGCCCTCGACGGACGCGACGAGAGGTGGATCGCCGACGACGGCGAAGCGGGCGAAAGGCCCTTCCCGATCGCCCTCGAAGGAGAGGTCGCAGTACAGGCCGTGGGCCGGCTCCCCGGTGATCCGCTCGGTCACCCGCTCGCCGCGGGGGCCTCGGGCATCGGTGAGGCGGAATCCCTCGATTCCACACACCTTGTCGAGGTCCGCGGCCTTCGCGGACGAGGGGGCGGACGTACGGTCGGCGGTGTCCCCGTAGCCCGGTGCGGCGCAGTCGGATACGTCGGTCAGTCCGCGCGCGGCGGCGGACAGGAGACGGCCCATGCCGTCCGCGTCACCCGACTCGCCCCTGCCGGGGATGGCGGCCGACACCACGACGGGGCCTTCCTCGTCGTCGCCCGTGACCTTTCCGCAGGCCGCGGGCAGCAGTGCCCAGCCGCCCCGATCGTCGTACGTGCCGTGCGTTCCGCCCGACAGGACGTGCCGGGTTCCGGCGATCTCCCAGACGTCCCTGGCGAACGGGAAGCCCGGCTGTTCGGTGTCGACCCTCAGGCTGATCCGCTTCTCCTCGCCCGGGAGCCAGCTCGCCATCTCGATCGTGCACGCGTCGGCGGATTCCTCGGTGGCCGACACCTTGCCGATGCCGCCGCCGAAGGCCCGGGCCGCCTCGTCCGGGGTCACCCAGCCGTGGCAGAGGCGGCCGGAGTCGATCAGGTTGGTGTTGAAGTACGTGAACGTGCCGCCGATGAGCACGAACACGGCGGTCACAGCGGCGATCCAGGGCCCGCGACGGGACCGCCGCCGGGGCTCGTCATCGGTGGCCACGCCGTCTCGGAGATGCGTCCCGTTGTCCAACGTGCCTATTCCCAACCCAGATAGACGGCCGCGTCGCCGCGCGATGTCCCGTACGACTGCTTCGCCTCGTCCCGCATGGCCTGCCACGCGACCCAGTTCGGGTCGTTCCCGGAGTTGTCCTCGTCGTCGATGTCGACGCCCCGGTCCACGGCCCAGCGGTCGATCATGTCGTACGTGCCGTTGACACCGGAGGCGTAGTGGTCCGAGTTCTTCTCCTGGGCCTGTGAACCCGCCGCGTCGGCGACGTCCTTCGACCACTCGTACGTCGCCGCGTCGATCAGCCGCTGCGCGGAGTCACCGACCACGGGAAGGGCGGTGACCGGGGCGCCGGCACCGTGGTAGGCGTACTTGGCCATGTCGTTGGCGGCGCCGACCTTGCCGTCGCGCTCGTCGAGGATCACATCGGAGCCGATGGAGTTCATCGCACCGGTGACGGCGCCGAGGTCACGGGCCGGGTTCTTCCAGGCGTCGTTGCCGTTGCCGCCGGATTCCGGTGCCCGGGTCATCTGGTCCAGGGCGTAGTGGCGCTGGGTGTCCTGCAGGAGGGCGTAGGTCTGGTCGTCGGCGGAGACGCCCCGCATGACCCGTACCAGACTGTCCTTGCCGACGGTGATACCGGCGTCGTCGCCGTCGGTCCAGATCCTGTCCTTGCCTTCCGGGCTGCCGTACTTGGTGCCGTTCTCGGCGAGGATGTTGTGGTTGTCGGCCGCGTAGTCGGCGATGGCGTGACCCAGCGGCTTGCGCAGATTGGCGTGGACGTCCTCACCCCCGGCGCCGTCGTCCAGCATGGTGATGGTGCTCTGCATGACACGGGCCTGCGCTGCGGTGTGCGGGCCGGGCTCGCCGCCCCGCTGGCCCTCACGGAGCGGTTCGTGGCCGGTGGCCGCCGCTTCCAGGGCCCTGCCCAGACCTATCCGGCTGGTCGGGTCGTCGAAGTCCTTCACCACCATGCCGGTGACGGTGTTCTTCGGCCACTCGCGGGCGTCGTCCCCGCTGCCCAGCAGGTATTCCAGATGGTTGTTGCCCACGTGGTCGGCGCCCGAGCCATTGCCCGCCGGATCGAGGAACGCGGTCGCGGCGGCCGGGTTGCGGCTCATCAGATCGAGGACTCCGTCCACGGCGTCCGTCTCCATGCCCTTGTGGCCGGGGCCCCACATCGTGAAGATGCCCGGCTGCTCCTTCTCGGCCTTGATCGTCTGGGTGCCGAGGTCGTACAGGAACTGGTCGTCGAAGTCCTGGTCGGCGTGTTGCATCAGGCTGACGTAGGACTGGTAGCCGTACAGGGGGTTGGTGTCGGGGCCGAAGTTCTTCGTCCCCTCCTTCTTCATCGACGCGGTCCACTCCTTGCAGAAGGCGCCGTCCCGGCTGTTCAGCCAGGCGTTGAACGCGGGCGAGCCGGGCGGCATGTCCTTCACACTGCCGGGCACGGCGGTCGCCGTCGCCAGGGAGTTGGCGAAGTTCCGCGTCACCTCCGCGAGCTGGAACTTCTCATCCCCCTTGGCGTCGCGGGCGCGTTCGTCGAGCTCGTTGCCCAGCTCGATCGTCGCGGCCGGACCGAGGGCGCGCAGCAGTTCCTGGCTGAACGCCTTGTCGTCCCGGTTGTCCCGGAGCGCCCGCCGGAGCTGCTCCATCTCCTCGTCCGACACCTTCTTGCCGTCGGCGAGCCTCCGTGCGATGCCCTCGGCCACATCCGCCTCGTACGACTCGACGTCGCCCTTGGCATCGCCGTTGAAGCCGCCCGGCATCCCGCTCAGGGGAGTGCTGTCCTTGACCACTTCCCTCAGGGCGATCCGGACTCCCTCGTCCGCGTCGTCGACGACCTTGACCGCCGCACGGATCCGTTCGGTCCAGGAACGCTCGGCCGCCGGCAGGTCGGGGTCGCGGCGGATGGAGGACGCCTGCGGCTCGCCCACCTTCGAGAAGTCGTAGTGGCACACACCTTGGTCGGAGACCTTCATCCCGGCTTTGACGGCATCGTCGCGGGCCTGCTCGACACCCTTCTTGAGCGCCGTGAACTGGGCGTGGGCGTCGCGCAGTAGCGATGCGACGGCCTTGGCCTGCCGCTGCGCCGCCTGGATCTCCTTGAGTGTGATGTCGAACCGCGCGTTGGCCGCGCTCGCGCTCAGCCCGTCCCAGACCGGTCCGCCGAGGGACACACCGTGCACGTCGTCGCGGTACGGCGGCTCCGCGTTGTCGTAGAGGTGTTTGGCCGTCTCGTCCCACTTCGTGGCCGCCGTCGTCAGCGTCGAGAGGTCAGTGGTCATCACTTCGTGGTAGCTCGGCACACCTATCGCCCCCGCCAGTAGCCGTTTTGGCAACCAAAACGCTATCAAGGGCGCGTTAAGATTTTCCTACTGCCCCCACAGATCTTGTGCCGCCAGCGTTCCGGCCGGCCAAGTGGTCTCGGCGGCGGCTTCGGGTCAGCCGTCGTGCTGGAACCGCACCGACTCGCCCAGCACCGAGCGGGCGCCCTCGAAGTCGGCCAGGCGAGCCGCCACCGTGGCCACGGCGATCCGTTCCGGGAGGGCGGCGGAGAACTTCAGCCCACGTACGGCCCGGCGGTCCACATCGGGCAGGACGAGGTTCTCGCCGACCTCGCCACGAGCCGCGTGCCAGTCGGCCCGGGAGAGGTTCTCCCGCAGGCGCAGCCAGCAGTCGGTGGGCCGTTGCAGGGGGTCGGCAATCGACGGGAGGGTGGCTGCCAGGGTGGCGTTGGCGCGGTAGCCGGCCCAGGTCCACCACCGGACGTCGGAGCCGACGCGCGTGATCAGCGTGCCGCCCGGGTGGACGGTGTCGGGTGCGTCGGTCTCGCGCTGTTCGGCCAGGCAGGCCGCTGCCCGCCGGGTGAGGGAGACGGGTGGGTCCGTGCCCAGCAGCACCTGCCGCATGGCGCGGGTCAGGGGATACGACAGCCCGGTGACGCCACCGTTCATCCACTTGGCCACTCCACCGCCGTCGACGGGCTCGACGAAGACCCGTTTGCGCGACCAGTCGATGTACGTGACCTGCCAACTGCGTCCGCCGAGCAGCAACCGCCTGGGGCCGGGGCGTTCCTCCGTGAGCACGCTCGGGTCCGTGTGGCCGATCTCCGTGCGCCCGGACAGGACGGTGAACTGCGGGGGTGCGGTGAATGACGCGGTGAGTTCGATGAAGTGCCTGTTGCCGAAGCGGCGTTCCGCCTCGGGGCCGACGAACAGCATCCCGCCGTCGCTGTCGAGGAAACCCTCCTCGGTGAGGAAGCGCAGGATGGGGGCGGCCGACCTGTCGAAGGGGGCGAGGCCGTTCCACTGCCGGTCCCACAACTGGTCGCCGAGTCTGTGCTGTTGCAGGGTGACGGCGAGGAGTTGCTGGGCCACCAGGTGGCGCGGCTCGGGCGGCGGGACGACCGGCTCCACCCATCCCCATGACCACAGCAGCAACAGGCCCGCCGCCTGTAGCAGGGTCTCCTTGCGGGTGGCGAGGAACAGACAGTTCCGCACGGTCCCGGGACGCCGCCCGGTGCGTCCGATGCGCTGGAGGAACGAGGCGACGGAGGCCGGTGAGTCGATCTGGATCACACGGTCCAGATCGCCGACGTCGATGCCGAGCTCCAGGGTCGACGTGGAGACGATGACGCAGTCACGCGCTTCGGCGAATGCCCGTTCGGAACGTGTGCGTTCGTCGACGGAGAGCGAGGCGTGGGACAGGAAGACGGTCACCTCGCGCGCGCGCAGCGCCGCCCCCAGCTCCTCGACCTGGCGGCGCGAGTCGCAGAAGACGAGCCGTTTCTCGCCCCGGTGCAGCGCCGCGACGAGTTTGGCCGCGTTGTCGAGGGAGCCGACGTAGTCGAGTGCCACTTCGCCCGCCGGCCTGCCGGAAGGTCCGGTGCTCGCCTTGGCGTCAGGATGTCCGCCACGGTGGGCGGCCGGCATCCGGACTCCGGGAGCGATCACCCGGCCCGTGCGGCTGCCGGCGGCCGCGCCCTGGAGCCAGTGCAACAACTCGGCCGGGTTGCCGACGGTCGCCGAGAGCCCGATCCGCTGGATGGGCCGTCCGATCACCCGCTCCAGCCGTTCGAGCACGGCGAGCAGGTGCCATCCCCGGTCGTCCCCCGCGAACGCGTGGACTTCGTCGATGACGACGGCCCGTACGCCTCCCAGCAGGCGGGCGTGGTCGGTCTTGACGCCGATCAGCATCGCTTCGAGCGACTCGGGCGTGGTCAGCAGGATGTCCGGCGCCTCGGCCCGGATGCGCTGCCGCTGCGGCTCCTTGGTGTCGCCGTGCCAGAGCGCGGCCCGTCGCCCGAGCCACTGGGCGTACGCGTCGACGCGGCCGACCAGGTTGTTGAGGAGTGCCTTGAGCGGGCACAGGTACAGCACGGACGTACCGGCCCACCGCTGCTCGGTCATCGCCGACAGCAGCGGGAAGCAGGCCGCCTCGGTCTTGCCCCCCGCTGTCGGGGCCAGCAGGACCGCGTCCTGCCCTCCCATGAGCGGCGTGATCGCCGCCCGCTGCAGGGGGCGCAGATCGGGCCAGCCGAGAGTGTTGACGATGTGGTGCAGGACGACGGGGTCGAGCCGGTCCAGCACATCGGCGTCCGCACTCCCCGGGCCCTTCCCGGCCGTGCTCCCCGGGGCGTCCATCACAGCTCCAGATCGACGTCGTCGGCCGACGCGGAGACCGTGGCGGCCAGATTCCGTTCGACGTCGGTGAGTTCACTGCCGACGACGGTGAGCCGGTAGTGCCGCCGGGGGTCGAAATCGTCGAACTGGTCCACCCGGTCCAGTACGTCCCCGACGAGCTTCTTCAGGAACAGCCGTGGGGCCACCCCGGCCTTCCCGCCCAACGCTCCGCCGACGGCCACCGCGAGGTCGGCGACGTACGCGTCGTCGACGACCTCGCGCACCCGCTCGGGCACCCGGGCGGCGTCGGCGTACAGGTCACGGATGGTGAGGCCGAGTCCGACCAGGGACCTCTGGTCGAAGCCGGGAAGCCTGATCTGCACGGCGCGAGGGTTGTCGAAGCGCGGGTCGGTGGTGAAGTCGGTGGCCAGCCGCTGAGCGAGCGGGGGCAGCCGCTGTACCCCCTGCCGGCCGTCGAAGAAGGCCGGGGTGCCGGTGATGACCAGGTAGAGGCCGGGGAAGCGGCCGGAGTGGACCTCGTCGAGGAGTTGCCGCAGGGCGTTGAGCGCCTTGTCGCGGGCGTCCGACCTGACCCGTTGCAGCGTCTCCACCTCGTCGAGGACGACGAACAGACCGGTGTGCCCCGAGTCACGCAGCACAGTGAGGAGCCCCTGCAGAAACCCGAGCGCGCCGAAGTGGTCGAGGTCGCCGCGGACCCCGGCGGTCCGGCGGGCGGAGGCCGCGACGTGCGGCTGCCCGCCGAGCCACGCCAGCACGGCGGCGGCGGTCGCCTCGTCCCCGTCCGCGAGGGCGGCCCGGTAGCCGCGCAGAGCGGTGGCGAACGACGGCGCGTGCCGGGAGACCTCGGCGAGCCGTGCGACGAGCAGCTTCTCGACCTCGCCCGGAAGCTGTTCCTCGGTCGTCCCCGCCGCGAGGGCGTCCTCCTCCAGCGCGTAGAACCAGGCGTCGGCCACGGGCCGCAGCGCGCTGGGCGGGAAACTGGAGGTGGTGAGCCGTTCGGTGAGCCGCCGGTAGACCGTCTCCAGCCGGTGCAGCGGGGTCTCGTTCTCCGAGACCTGGATCTCGGCCACGGCGAAGTTGCGCCGCTTGGCCCGCTCCCCCAGCCAGCGGGTGAAGAACGTCTTGCCGGACCCGTACTCACCCCGCACGGCCTTGAAGACGGAGCCGCCGGACGCCACGGCGTCCAGCTCCGCGTCCAGGGCCGCTTCGAACCGGTCGAGTCCGGTGGCCAGCAGATCGAGTCCGCCGTCGGGCACGGCGCCGCGCCGCAGCGCGTCGATGACGGTACGGCGGCGGGCGGCGCTCACCTGGGCGGGGCGCTGGGATCCGGTGGTGCTCACGGCAGCCAGTCTTCCATTTTCCGCGGGCATACCCGTACGGGGACCGGGACACGGCCGCGGGTCGGTCCGCTCCTCCCGCGGCACCGTGCGGAGGCCGGAGGCACCCCGGACCCCGTCAGCCCGCCCGGAGGGGGAACTGCTCGCGCAGCAGTGCCTCGTGGAGACGGAGCGTGCGGCCGTCCGGAAGGGTCTCCAGCACCTGTACGCCGTCGTAGTTGAGGAGCTGCCGCAGGACCGCGGCGAAGCCGTCGGCCCGGGTGATGGGCATACCCGCGCGCTGGGCGAGCGCGGTCACCGGCAGGGTGCCGCCCGCGTCGAGCAGGGCGGCGAGCGCCTTGTGGACCTGCTCCCGCTGCGGCTTGCGCGCCAGGCCGTCGAGCTGCCCCTGGTACGTATCCGAATCGAGCAGCGCCGTCACCAACGTCTCGGTCCGGGAGACGACGACGGGTGTGAGCAGGGCGTCGTCTCCTCCGGCGGCCAGTTCCACGTCGAAGAGCGCGGCGGGCTGCGTCCCGGGTCCGGGTTGCTTCCTCCGGGGTTTCGCCGTCCCCTTCTTCGGAGCCGCGCCCTCCGACGGAGCAGAACGCTCGCCGGCCGGAGCTCCCGCCTCCTCCCGCGCCCACCAGGGCGGCCGTTGGTCCCCCAGCTCCCGCCACCCCTTGGGCGGTTCCGCACCGAACGGGAGGAACGCGAGCACCGGAATGGCGAACTCGGCGAGCGAGGCCCCTCCGTGGTAGCCGGCCTTGAGGGCGGTGTAGCGGGAGTCCGCGTCCCAGAGCGCGACGATCGACGCGCCGGGCTCGGGCCAGACCACACGCGGCCCGCGGAGGGCGATCTCCCGTTCACCGAGCGGGCCGCCGGGCAGGCGGTGCCTCGCGGACGCGGGCTCGGTGGCCGCGTCCGCCTTCGTTCCGTGCCGGTCGACGACGTGGCCGTGGTCGCTGGTGACGATGACCGCCATGCCCTGGTCCGCCGCCACCCGGAGCAGGTCGCGCAGGCCGGGTACGTCGTCGACCCGCCAGGTTCCGTCGCCGAGTTTCTGTTCCTTGGCGAGACGGTCGTCGATGGCGTTGAGGACGACGGCGACATGGGTTCTGCCGTCGATGAGCGCTTCCGTGAGGGCCGGGCCGAAGGCGTTGCCCGCGGTCTCGCCGCGCAGGTCGTCCTTGTGGAAGGCGGCGGCCGGCGCTCCGCTCCACACTCTCAGCGCGGGGAAGAGCCTCTTCTCATCGGCCTGGGTGCCCTTCGTCAGGACGCCCGCGAAGAGGGATGTCCGGGACACGGCGGTTACGGTGGGGAGGGCGGCGGCCATCGCCCGCCGACGCGGCGTGTCCTCGGCCAGCGGGTCGAATTCCGCCCAGGAGCGGCGTAGTTCCTCGCCCAGTTCGTTGGCTATGGCCGCGCTCATGCCGTCGATGACGAGCAGCAGCACCCGCCGCCCCTCCCCGCGCCGGACGACGGGCCCGGCCACCCGGTCGAGGAAGGTCTCGACGGTGAGCATGCCGCCCGGCGGGGTGCCGTCCCGCGTCCAGCCGGCCAGTTCGCGTGCGAAGGACGCGTCGATCCGCCGTCGCCGGTCCCGGACGCGCGTGCCGATGGTGTCGTAGGCGGTCTTGAGTACGGGGTCGGGGTCGCCGCCGGCCTCGATGTGCTCCAGGGCGAGGTCGGCCCAGCCGGTCTCGGCGATGTGCCGCTGTACGGCGTCGGCGACGGTGGGGGCGTCGGGGGACGGGTCGGTGGTCAGCCAGCGGGCGAGTCGCTGCCCCATGCGGGCGCGTTCGACCCGGGCGGACTCTTCCGGGTCGGTGGCGAGCCTGTGGTCCGCGAGCCGTCGCACGGCGTCCGCGACCGCGGCCGCGCCACCCTCCGCGAGTGCCTGGCCGACGGCGGTGAACCGGGCTTTCAGCCCGCCGCGCGAAACGGGGCTCTCCGCGACGGCCGCCTCCGCGCCGAACTGGCGGGCCAGCACGGCGGCCCGGTCGAGCACGATGCCGGTGGTGCGGCGTGCCTCGCGGGCCTGGTCGGCTTCGGCACCGCCACCCCGGTGCCCGGCCGTCAGCAGCGTGCTCACATACTCCTCGGCGGACCGCCCGAAGACACCCACGAGGGTGTCGAGTTGTTCACCGACGGCCGGGGGCCGGTCGCCGAGGTAGCGTTCGGCTCGGCCCCTGGCCTGATAGGTCTCGGGGGCGGGTGCGGCATGCTGCCACAGGGCCGCGCAGACGAGGCCGAAGGCTGCGGCGTCCGCGCCGCGCTCGGCGTCGACGAGAGCGAGCAGAGCGCGTCCGGCGAGCCCTGCCTGGTCCTCCTCGCCGAGGAAGGCGGTCAGTCCGGCACGCTCGGGGCCTCGCAGTCCCAGCAGCCGCTCGGGGGCTCCCGGCCGGGTCGACCAGTGCAGCAGGGTCTGCGCGTCGAGCCGGTCCTCGCCGTGGTGTCGCGTACCGTCCTCGGTGTCGTAGCGGCCGAGGCGCAGGCGGCGCCGGGCGAGCACGGTGAGCGCGTACTGCTGCGACAGCCACCCGCCGGGCACCGGCGGCCAGCCGCCGGGCGGGGTGGCGTCGAGCAGGGCTTCGGCCGCCCAGTTGACGTCCTTCAGGCGCGGGTCGATCTGCCGGGCGCCGAACGCCTCCCGCACGACGTCCCAGCTGTCGACCATGTCGATGCGCTGCTTGTGGACGCGGGCGGTGATCGCCGGGTCGAGTTCGTTCTGCTCGCGGTCGGTGAGGACCACCAGGACGGCGGGGCCGGGGCGGCGGCCCGCGAGGTGGTCGAGGACGAGTTCGTGGACGGCGAGCGGGGAGGGCGCCGCCGCGACGCCGGCCGTCCGGCCTTCGCCCCAGGCGGGTTCGCCGGGCCCGTCCCACTGGGGCGCGGACCGCAGCAGCACCACCCGGCGCCGGCCCCCGCCGGCTCCGGTCAGGGCGGCGGCGAGGGAGGACTGCGAGGACAGGTACTGGGTGACGGTCGCGGTGTTCAGCCGGACGGCGCCCGGGACGACGGCGGTGTCCGGGGCGGCGGCGACGGTCATTCGACGACCTTCCAAGTGATCTCGACGGTCGCGTCGGGGTGGCTGGCGGCCAGCTCGGACAGTTCCGCCCGGAGGTCGGCGGCGGCGCGTGCCACGGTCGTACGACGGCTACCGGCCGTTGGCGCCGAGCCGCCGCCGGAGGGGGCCGGTGGGGGTGTCGGCGCCGGGTCGAAGGGGATGCGCGGATCATTCGTCGGATTGTCCAGCGACAGGTCGTCGGCCGTGGGCTGCTGCTCGACGACGGGGGGCGTCGGGGTGCTGACGGCCTGGCGGCGCTTCACCAGGGCGACGACCTCGCGCTGAGTACGGGCCAGGGCCTCGCCCAGGTCCGCGGTGCGCTGGTCGTCGCGGGCCACGTTGCGCAGCGAGTCGAGCAGTGCCGCGCCCTCGAATTCCAGACCGGCGGCGAGTTCGAGGGTGCTCCAGGGCGCGGAGGCGATGGCTTCCGCGACGCGACGGGCCTGCTTGACGGAGGTCCCGTACCGGTCGGCGCTGGTCTCACCCAGGTCGAAGGATGCGAGGGCCTCCACGGTCTTCTTCGCCCCGGCCGCGCCCTTGCCGGCCTCCGCCGTGAGCGCGTCCAGCAGTTGCCGGGAGCGGCGGGCGAGAGCGAGTCGTCCGGTGTCGGCAGTCTGGTCGAGGCCGAGGAAGGAGGCGTGCGCCTCCAACTGGTGTACCAGGTTCCCGGCGTGGTCCCGGTGGGTGCGGGCGGCCTCGATGATCTGGCGGGCGAACTGGTTCACCATCCGGCCGCGCCTGAGGGCGGGAGCCTTCTGCCCGAAGATCGTTTCAAAGCGCTGCCGTGCCGTGTCCCAGTCGGATTCCGCGGGCAGCGGCTGGCTGCGCAGCGCGTCATGGTCCTTGATCGCGGACAGTTCGGGCGCGGGATCGAGTACGGCACCGCCCCGCACCCATACCCGGTCGTCCATCTCGGCGAAGGCGGCGACGACGAGCCGGGTGAGGAAGTCGGGCAGGCCGCGCGGGTCGGGGCTGTCCGTCCAGTCGGTCAGGGTGATCAGGGACAGGTCCCCGGTGCGGCCCTGGGCGCTGGCGAGCCGGCGGAAGTGGTCGGCCCAGTAGCGGGACAGCTCGAAGTACGCCTCCTTCTGCTGCCCGAGGCGCAGGGGGCCCACGATGCGCTGCATCAGCTTGCGGTCGCCGGCCGGGACCTCCGCCCGTCCGTCCCGGGCCTCGGCCGCGGCCCGCACATGGGTGAAGACCTTGCGCGCGTCGGCGGATTTGACGGCGGTGGCGGTGGCGTCCGGGTCGAAGTCGGGGTGTGCCGGGTACTGGTGGGCGAGCAGTGTGCCCACGACGTGCCGGACGCCGTCGTACAGGCTCTGCCCGAAGGACAGGGTCAGGCCGTCCACGTCGGGCAGCGGGACGAGGTGGTCGTTGAAATCCGGTACGACGTCGGCCGCCTGCTTCTGCGCCAGCCCGTACGCCTGCTTGAAAGCGCCCCTGATCTGTTTGAGCAGAGCCTCTCGCTGGGTTTCGAGCAGACCCTTGGCACGGCTGCGGTTGTCGGCGTTGAGGTGGCCGGCGTACTGGGTGTCGAAGCGGTGCTCGTCGGCGAGGGCCTTGTCGATGACGACCAGGCGCCGGAAGTCGGCGAAGCGCTGTACGGACAGGTGGGCCGGCACCCAGGCGACGACGCGGGACCGCTCGCCCTGCTGGCGCTCGCGCAGCCGCCGGATACGGTCGGCGTCCTCGACGGGGCCCTTTTCGCCCTCGTCGAAGGGGAGGTCTATCGCGATGCGCCAGCGCCCGTCCTCCTGCGGCATCAGGTCGTGGTCGGGCAGTTCGTCCTTGTCGGCGATGTTCCCGAACACGACCTCGGCGATACGGGCGGTGCCGCGCCATACCAGGCCGAGCTGATCGCTCAGCTGTCCGTGCTCGACGCCCAGTTCCTCGGAGAGCAGGCGCCGGGCGAGCGCGACCCGGTTGCCGGGGTTGTCGTTGACCTGTGCGTTGGCGATGACGGAGTCGACGTCGACGCCGGACAGCTCCAGCCGTACGCCGGGGTTGGCCTCGGTACCGGTCTCTTTGATCTCGGGGAACCTGGCGGCCCACTCGGCGACCTTGTTCTTGATGATGCCGACCTCGGCACCGGGGATGGGTGCCAGGACCGACCCGTGGTTGAGCGCGCCGAGGCGCCGGATGGTCAGCTCGGCCAGCGAGGGCACGCTGGGCGCGAGCGCCGACAGCAGCAGGGTGCAGACGAGCCGGTTGTCGCCGACGAACATCCGGCAGCGGTTGGCACGCTGCGGGTCGGTGCCGGCCTCGGGCCGGTTGACGTACTGCTCGACGTCGTCTTCGGTGATGTCGTACGAGCTGAGGAGGTAGGGCCGGAGCTTGGTCCGGTACAGCTTGTCGGCGGCCTCGAAGACGACCTTCAGGCTGTCGGTGAACGGCTTGTCGCCGCCCTCCGCGATCACCGGGTAGAGGTCGCCGACCGGGATGAGCTGTCCGAGCCGGAGCTCGTTGCGGTGGTCGGCCAGGAGCTGCCCCATCAGCTTCAGACCGGTACGGGAACGCTGCAGCGCGGACGAGATGTGGACGAGGGTGTCCATGAACGCGGGCGAGAACGGGTACGTCAGCCGGAACGACTCGGCGTCCGCGCCGGTCGTCCCCTTCTCGGAGCCGAGGAGGGTGTCCCAGACCTGGGTGCCGACCCGCTTGGTCTGCTCGAAGGCGGCGTCGACGAGCCGTTCCGCCTCGGCGTCCTTGGGCTTGAGGATGCGCGCCTGGGCGATCTGCGGGAGGTTGCGGTCCTCCAGGGTGATCTTGTCGAACCGGCCGGAGGCCAGGTTCAGGGTGTCCTGGATGGAGGCTTCCGCCGCGCCGGACACCTCTTCGCCGACGAGTTCCCGCAGGTCGCGCTGGCGGGCGATGAACGATACGACCGGGATGGCGCGCCGGGCGTCGCCGCCCTCCACAAAGTTCGTGATCTTGCTGGCCTCGCGGGCCACGAACTTCTGCTCGTGGATGAGCGTCGCGAGCCAGAGGATCAGTTCGTCCAGGAACAGGATCAGACCGTCGTAGCCGAGCGACTTGGCGTGCTCGGCGATGACGGACAGGCCGGCGTCCAGGGAGATGAAGCCGTGCTCGTTCTCGGCGGCGTTCTTGGCGAAGCCGGGGAAGAGGTTGGTGGCGGCGTCGTTGACCAGCTTGGCACGCAGTTCGGCCGGGGCGGTGGGGTTGCGGAGGTCGAGCGGGGTGCCCCCCTCGTGGTTCTCCTCGGCGGCGAGGGCGGTGTCGAGGAGCTGCGGGGTCCAGGCGAAGCCCTCGCCCCATTCATCCGTTTCGCCGTCGCCCGCGTCGCCGCCGCCCAGACCTCGGATGACCGCCTCGTCGCCGTAAGTGGCGCGATTGGCGCGGATGTCGGCGAAGAGGGAGTCGGTCCGGTACACCTGCGGGGTCGGCGCGTCCGGGCGCAGCTTCTTGACGTGTGTGACGTACCCGCCGAGCACCCGCTGTTCGAGGGCCTTCGCCCCGAGCATGTGGTACGGCACGAGCAGGAACCTCTTGCCGTCCGTGGTCAGCCACTCGTGTTTGGTCAGCACCGGGTCGAACTCGGTACGGGCGCGGGCGGCCGGGTCGCCGCTGAGCAGGGCGTACAGGACGGCCATGAAGTGCGACTTACCGGAACCGAACGAGCCGTGCAGGTAGGCGGCCTTCGAGCGGTGCCCGTCGAGAGAGGACTTGATGAGCGCCAGCGCCTCGTCGAAGTTCTCCAGCAGCCGCTCGGTGACGACGTAGTCCTTGAGCGCGTTCCGGGCGCCGTCGGCTGTCGTCGCCTCGGCGAGGGAGAGCACGAAGTCCGAGGTGGAGATGTTCTCCTTGATGTCGATGACATCACGGAGGAGGGGCGGCTGCTGGGCCATTGCGGGTCTCGCTCTCCCTGACGGTGTTCGGTGCTGCTGCTCGAACTCGGTGGCGCGCGGGGTCCGCCGCCGGGGTCCGAGGACGGTCCGGCTCGTCCTGCACGTCACCCGTACGGCCTGCGCAAAGCACCCTACATCCGTACCCTTGTCGGCCACCTGACGTAAACCCTCACGCACCGTCCGTGCGCGATCGTCCTCGTTCTGTCGCAGGCCCTACGGCCGCCGTCGCCCTGTTCGGTAGGCGTCCAGCAACCGTCGGCTCGCGACGGTGAAGGGGTGCTCGCGGCCCAGGCCGCGTTCCCGCCGCTCGACGACGTCGGTCATCAGCGCGATCCCTTCGTCGGTGTGTCCGAGCGCGGCCCGGGTACGGGAGAGGAGCTGCCGGGCGGCGAGCACAAGGGGGTAGTCGGGCCCCCAGCGCCGTGCGTACGCCTCGGTGACCTGCCGGATCTCGCGGTCGGCCTCGTCGAAGCGGCTCAGGAGGTACAGCGCCCAGGCGTGGTTGTGCCGGGCGCCCAGAGTCACCGTGTGGTCGGGGCCGAGGGACCGCTCGCATTCTTCCGGCAGCGTGAGCAGGGCGCCGTCTTCCTCGGTGACCACGTCAGTGGCGGGCAGCATCTCCAGCAGGCCGGCGCGGGCCCGCAGGGTGAGCGGATGGGAGGGGCCGAGCGCCGAGCGCCGCCGGGCGACGGTGTCGCGGAGCAGCGCGATGGATTCCTCCCGTTTCCCGAGGTTGGCCAGCACGAGCTGGAGCCCGTAGCCGCTGTCCGCGGTATCGGGGTCGTCGGCGCCGAGCAGGCGCCGCTGCGCGTCCAGGACGGCGCGGAGTTCCGCCTCGGCCTCGGCGTATCTGCCCAGCCGGAACAGTGCCCGCCCGGCCCTGGAGCGTGCGGCGAGGACCGTATGGTGGTCCGCGCCGAGATGCCGCTGCCCGAGGTCCGCCGCGGTACGGGCGGTCTCCCGGGCGGAGAGGTAGTCACCGGTCCGGTGCAGGGCAACCGCCAGCCGGGTCGCGACGGCCAGGGCCTCGGCGGCGGACGGCTCGGCGATGTGCCTCAACAGGGTGAGCGTGTGCGGTACCAGCAGGCGCAGCCGCGGATCGTACGGCCCCGCGTCGGGTACGGCGGGCACGACCGCGTCGAGCAGCAGTACGGCGGTCGTATCGAGCGCGGACACCAGGTGGGCGGGGGTGGCCGCCGAAACGCTGTCGAGCAGGATCCCGTGGCTCTGCACGCAGCGCGTGCCGGCGGTGTCGACCAGCTCGGACAGCGACTGGTCGAGCAGGGCTCTGAGGGCCGTCTCGGTCCGGGCCCGGGGCAGCACGGCCCCGATGCCGGTGTGGTCGAGCAGCGTCAGCGGCAGCGGTTCCGCGGCGAACCGGGCCAGCAGCCGCAGCAGGGCCGCCGCTTCGGGCAGCCCGCGCGCCTCGAACGCGTCAAGGGTGAGCTGCCAGGTCAGGCCGACGAGCTGACGGGGATCCGCTTCGGACATCGCGTCGGCTCCCCGGTCGATCAGCCGGACCCGTTCGTCGCCGTCGAGCTGGTCCCCGTACTCGTCCATCGTCCAGGGGGCGATGACCTGGTGGGAGAGGAAGCCGCCCGCCAGGGTGAGCGCGAGGGGCAGCCGTCCGAGCCGGTCCGCGACCCGTGCCGCCTGCTCCGTCGTCCCGCTGTGCGGTGCGAGGTCGCGCAGCACGAGTGCGGCGTCCTCACGGGGCAGTACGCCGATGTGCTGCAGCTCGGCCCCGGGCCACCATCGGGCCGCCGCCCGCCGTGTGGTCACCAGGACGGTGCCGCGCGGGCTGGTGCGCAGCCAGTCGCCGTCCCGCAGGATCTCCGGTTCGTCGGTGTTGTCGAGGACCAGGAGCCAGGGTTCGGCGGAACGGTCGAGGTATTTCCAGACGAGATCGGCGGCGGGTCTGAGGCCGTTGCGCGCGGCGAGCAGTTCGCCGTCGCCCGCTCCCCGGTCGGCGGCGACGGCGAGCATGCCGGCGCGCAGGCTCGCACGGTCGGCGGCGTTGACCCACAGGCCCACACGGCCCTGTTCCGCGGTGATCTCCTCGAACAGGGCACAGGCGACCGCCGTCTTGCCCGAGCCGCCCATCCCGTGCAGCACGTAGACCTGGGCCGCCGCGCTCCGGACCGACGCTCTTCCGCAGGCGCCGCATCACCTCGCCGCGGTCGCGCAGCGCGACGGGGCCACGGCCGACCGCAGGGCGTCGGACCGAGTCCGGTCCGATGTATTCCGTGCCGTCTCCGCCGTAGTGGTGGTGCTCGGTGATGTGCTGGGCGCCCCGCGACTGGTAGACCCGCCCGTGGCCCTCGGCGCGGCCGTCCGTGCCGCCCGTCATCGCTCGGTGATGTGCTGGTCGCGCCCCGCTGGGCAGACCCCGCCCCGACCGGATGCGGTGGCGTGCCGGGTGACCCGCCGGGCGGCCGCGCCATCGGCGTCGAGTCGGTCCGGCAGTACGGGCACTTCCACGTCCACAGCCGCCCCTCCGTTCACCCGGATGTCGGACAGCGGACCTGAAGGGTGTCTCTCACGAGACATCGGAGCAATCTTCATCGCGGCCCCTATGATTCCCTCCCCGGGCACCGGGGGACAAGGAGGAGTCAGTCCTGGCCAATGTCTTGCACGCCGGGTCTGATCCTGGTCCGGGCGTCCCGGTACGGACTAGAGTGACGGGTTGCGACCGATCCAGGAGGCGATGGAAATGTCCCGGCCATGGGAAGCGGATCCGGCCACGTCTTTCAAGCGGAGGCTGGGAAAATCACCCCAGGAACTCGGCAACACCACCGGAACTCCCGACTGCCCTGACATTTGGGAGCTCGCCAACGGCGATATCGCCGTCATCGGCCGGGACCTCACCGGGTCGCTCGGCGAGAACCTGCCGGCCGGGGTCTCGATCGGAACGGACGAACGCCTCGTGGTCATCCCCAGGAACATGCTGATCGCGGCCAAGCCGGACATCCCCAGTGTTTGACTCCTTCCCGAGCGGCGCCTCGGACCGCCTGGACCGCCCCACGTACCACGCCGACTTGGGCCGGATCTACTCCAGCGGGGTCGGCTTCCTGAACAAGCTCGAACGCGGCCAGCATTTCCAGGAGCGCTCCTTCCCGAGCTGGGAGGCCTTCGCCGCCGGCGACTGGGAGGGAGCCCTGGCCCTGGCCGACGAGAGGCGCGAGGACTACGCGCGGGAAATCCAACGGGCTTCGCAAGCGGGTGTCAGGCACCGCCGTCTTCGCGTCGTGGAGTTCCCGGTGACGCCGTATGTGCAATGGGAATTCCACGTCCTGCGTGCGCGGGTGGAGATGGGTGACGACATCAAGGTGCTCGACGCCCGCGACATCGCGCATATCGAGCGGATTCGACCGGTTCCGGAAGTCGTCATTCTCGACGATGTGGTGATGTACGAGGTCGTCTATGAGGACGACGGAAACGCGGACGGGGCCAATCGCTACACCGACAGCTCACTGATCCGGGAAACCAACACCGGGTTCGACGCGCTGTATGAGCGTGGCGAGGGATTCCTCGACTTCTTCGACCGCGAGATCGCCTCCCTGGCCCCGCCTCGGGTGACCGGCGCCCCCAGGGGCTGACGCGGTTCGCGGCGTCAGGACCGAGACTCTTCCGCCTCGGCGGGAGTGGCGTCCGGGCCCCGCTGTTCCGCGGCGGCCTGGGCGAAGGGCCCGTGGTCTTCGCTGTCGGCGGCCCGGTGCGACGGTTCCGCCAGCGGCAGGTCGGCGAGGTGCTTCTGGAGTCTCTTGGCCATCGGACGGTAGGTCGCGAAAGTGAGCCCGCCGGAGACAGCGGCACCGACGAGAGGGATGGCCTTCGAGACGCTCTTCGCGAACGACTGCTTCGTCATCTCGACGCCCAGATAGCCGGCGACCTTCTTCACGATGGGATAGACGACGCCCTGAGTGAGTGCCTTCTGAGGCAGCTTCTTGGCGACCTGCTCCGACATCAAGCCCGCGACCTTCCCCACGGCGGCGTTCGCCGACTGGGTACCGAACATCACGCCGACGAACAGCGTGAGCACCCCCATGGTCGCGTCGTCGACTTCGTCACCCTCGTCCGAGAACAGATCGGGCCAACTGTAGAGGTAGGCGAGTTTCTGTGCGATACGCAGCATATGGCCGAAGTACTGGGCGATATCTGCGGGCACGGTGGCGGGGAGGGCGAGGACACCGGGTATCCCGGCAGCGGCGGAGAGAGCCGTGACCTTGGCGGTCTCGTAGCGGATGGAGTCCTGGGCCACCTTGTCGAGAATCTCGACGGGGATGCCCGCCGCGGCGGGGGACTCCTCTATCGCCTTGCGGATCTGCTCCTCGGAGCAGCGACGAGCCAGGGCACTTCGGAGGTACGCCTCCCGGCTGATCCGCACCCCCGGAAGCCTGGCCGCGCCCACCAGGACCGCGGAGAAGCGCGATTCGGGGTTCTCGATCCCTTTACCCTGTTTCATGGCAGGAACCTACAGTAGTTCCATGCTCCACGTGCCCTGCCGGATCACCTCTGTTGGGGCCCGGCAGGGCCTTCGGCAGGCCCTCGCCCACCGGAAGGCCCTGGTGTCAGTGGCGCCCCTTGGGTCAGAGCGCCGCGAACCCGACGAACGCGGTCCATGCCGTGGGTCGCACGGTCAGGGCGGGGCGGGATATGTCCTTGGAGTCGCGGACGTGAACCGTGCCGGGGGTGGCGGCGACCTCGACGCACTCGCCGCCGTCACCAGCGCTGTAGCTGCTCTTGAACCAAGACAGTCCGTCCAGGTGGAGCCTGACCATTGCCGCGCTCATCTCTCTCCCAACAGCTTCTCGATCAACGAACGTGATTCTGCCGGAGTGTGGGCCTGTGCGCGCAGGGACCCGTACGTACGTTCAAGCTCTCGGACCCTCTGACGATCTGTGTGGACCCGGCTGTCGCCTTGCACCTCCGCGTAGGCGATCCTGCGCCCATCCTTCATCTCCATCAAGGTGAACGGACCAGCCAGGCCGGAATGTTCCTGGCGCGACAAGGGCATCACCTGGATCTCCACGTTCCGTTTCTCCTCGATGAGCAGGAGCTGCTCCAACTGCCCTCGTCGTACCGTCTGACCACCGAGCGGACGCAGAAGAACTGCTTCCTCGATCACAAAGCTCAGGTGGGGAGCGGGTCGCCGATCGAAGATCTCCTGCCGCGCCAGCCGGGCGGCCAACCGTTGCTCGATGACCTCTTCGTCCAACTGCGGTCGCCACATGGCGAATACCGCCCGCGCGTACTCCTCGGACTGCAAGAGCCCCGGCACAGCCTGAGTAGCGTATACGTGCAAAACAACCGCCTCGGCCTCCAACTTGGCCGCGTCCCGGAAGAACGCCGGGTATTGAGCGCGAGCCATCTCCTCCTTGCTCGCGCTCAGTACCCCGCCCGCTCCCAGCGCCTCATCGGCGCGGTCGATGAACTTCGGTGGCGGAATACGTCTGCCCTGCTCGAACGATGCGATCGTCGAGGTCGAGTACCCGGTCAGCGACCCGAGCCTCGCGCGATCCATTCCGGCCTGCTCCCGGAAGAGCTTCAACTGTCGCCCGAACAGGCAGAGCATGCCCGTCCCGAACTCGTACTCCGGCTGCTGAACCTCGTCGTCCACGCCGCAGCTCCTCACATACGACCATCAGTCACCGGTAACCAGTCACCGGTTCGCCAACGTACGGCACGAAAACCGGTCACGCCCCACACCAGGTACAAGCGCATCGCCCACGCGTACAGCCCGCACCCGTCAGCATGTCGCTCCTGGGCAACGCTACGCATAAGCCGCGACCGTTGACCGCATGAAGTCAGCAACTCCCCCGAACGGGCATACGCCCCAGCGCCTCGCAGCCCAAAGCGAGTTCGCCATGTGCTTCACCTCGACGCCGCGCGGCGCCCGACTCGCCCGCAGACTCGTCTCGCACCGGCTGAACGACTGGGGCCACCCCTACACAGCCCCGGCCAACGAGACTCTCACCCTCATCGCGGCGGAACTCACCGCGAATGCCGTATGCCATGGCCGCGTCCCGGGCCGGGATTTCCGCGTCCAACTCACCCTGACCGAGGGCACCTTCCGTATCGAGGTGGCCGACGCCCACACCGAGAAACAGCCCCCGGCCACTCCCCCGGCCACCGACTCCACATCCGAGTCCGGTCGCGGCCTCCACCTCGTCGCCGCCCTCGCGGACGCCTGGGGCGTCACCCCTCGCCCGGGCGCCCCCGGCAAAACGGTGTGGGCGGAGCTGCGCCTACCGAGTCGTTGACGGCTACTTCTTGACGGCGGCGCGACGGCCTCGGGTCGCGGCCGGGGGACACCAGTTACGAAGGTCGTCGTCGGTGAGTCCGTGCTCGCCCTGCTTCTGCTGGCGATATCCGGCGAAGAAGTCCGCCGGGGAGCCGCTGTAGAGCATGTCGAACTCGTTGTGCCACTGGGACAGCCACGGCTGGAGTTCCAGCAGGCCGGCGAGGAACGGCGTGATCTCCTCGGTGGAAAGCGCGGTGTTGGTGAAGTACGTGGCAAGCGCCTGCGCCTGCTCCCGGTGGTCCCAGCCGGCCCAGCCGTACAGCTCGGGCGTGGCGGCGTTGGTCTGCCCGTACGAGACGAACCGCTCCTTGGGCACGTCGAGCTTGCCGCGCGCCTTCCAGTAGGAGGTGCGGAGGAAGTCGGCGGAGGTGTACTTCGGCGGTACGGGAATGGAGTCCCGGATCTTCCGCTTGGCGGGCTCGTCCGGGGCCGCGTCCTCCTCGCGCTGGAGGTCCCACACCTCTTCCCAGTCGGCCCGCTTCTTCAGTCCGGCGGGCTTGTAGCGCAGGGCGGAGAGGAACGGCACGTGCTCCTCGGTGATCAGCTCGGCGACGACCTTCGAGAGTTCCTTGCGGGGCGCGTAGAGCTTGGCGACGGAGACGAAGTCCTCGTCCCGGGAGAGCGCGTCGGTGAGCCGGGCGAGAGTGAGGATGGCGGGCTGCCCGTTCTCGTCGAACCAATACTCCCGGTTCTCCATCCGGTCGAGCAGCCAGGAGCGCAAGGCCTTCTCCTGGAGAGCGTCCCACCCTTCGGTGGCCCAGCGGCGCTTGTACTCGGGGCGCTCAATCATGCCGATGGCACGATTCGACTCGATGGCGTCGATACGCTTCTGCACGATCTCGCGGTAGGGGGCAGGCCAGTGGGCCGGAATCTCCGTGATGGGCGTGGAGTTGTGCCGCTTGAACCACTCGCCGCTGGCTTCGCCTGCGGCTACGCGGCGAGCGAGGACAATCTCGAAGGCGCGCTCGCCAAGGGCAAGTTCGGGGATGTTGGGGTCGTCGGGGTCCTCGGAGACGCGGAGGTCTTCGGGGTGGAGGTTGTAGAGGAAGTAGACCTGCCAGTCCAGTTCTTCCTGGAGGGTGATCATGCGGGCGCGGGTTGACTCCCAGCGGACCTTGGCCTCACGAAGAACTGCAATGGTGAGAGTGGACTCAGCCGCGAGGGCGCTGGGGATAGCAGCCATTAGCTCTCGCGCGAGAACGTCGAGTTTCGAAGTAAGGAGGAGCGGATATGCCGACGGTAGCGGGAACTGCTGGAATCGAGCACCAGTGAACTCGTAGAATTGCTCCCAAGACTCACTCTTGATCCCAGACTGGTGCCCCTCAGTCCCCTTGCTGTGACTGACCATCTTGAGCCAGAACCCGCCAGTAGAGCTATTGAGCGGCCCCAATAGCTCCAGGTAATCCTCAACGCTCGCCTGTTCTTGCAACTTGATCACAGGCGCAGATTGCTTGAATACTCTCCTATCCCTATCCAGGAGAAAGTGGTTGTGTGTTGCCACGATCGCTGCTGAAATTGAAAGCGGAATACGATGACGACCCGCGAAAAACATTGAGTACTCAAACCAGGTGAGCCCCCGCGCTAGTTGCGTCTTCCCAAAGGCAACGCGCCGACCCAACTGGGTCCGATAAGGCCACAGGAAATACTCGACTGCCTGGTTTGCTTCAGCCGTAAATCCGCGCTCAGAATAGGGCCAGATGGAAGGGACGGGATTCCAGGCCGAGTAGTCGCGGATATCATTGCCAGCCACAATAGGCCGACTGTAGCGCTCGGGGATTCCGTGACGCCTTAGTGCGCCCGCACCGATCTCATAGGCTTCGTGCTCACGCGGGACCGCTCCCGTACCAATGTCCTCAATGACTTCGCGCAGACGCCTAGGAGTTGCGGATTCGATTTCCTCCACCATCTCTAGGCCATTTGCGGCGAGCATCCACGGCTGCTTGCTAAAGTATCGAGTCCGCTCTAGATCATCAACAGAAACCCATGCGCTCACCGTTCCAGGAGCGTCTACCTGCTGAACAATTGCGTTCCAGACCAAACCGTTTTCGGCGCTACTAGGAGCGGCCGGTTCTCCTTGGACACTACGAACGGTACGAATTGCGCTTGAGCGACACCCCCCTGACCTACGGGTTCCGATAAGGATTACAGTGGGTGTGCCGTGCCCTGGAATATACGCACCTGAAGTATCAATTACTTCACTAAGTTCCACCTTGCTAGCGAGATAACTCTCGATTAGCTTTGCACCAAATTCTCGCTTCATGAAAGAGTTGGATGTGATTTGACCGACCCGGCCAAAGCCCAACCCATCCATGCCTCCTTGCCTTGCCAACTCAAAGAACCGCTGAATAAACGGGACGGAGAGCGGATAAGGACCTGCACACGCATCGTACAGGTCGCGATAGAGTTGATTCAGCTTTTTGTCCTTGACTGTGATGTAGGGGGGATTCCCCACCACCACGTGATACCGCCCCGGCTGCAAGATCCCCGGATGCTCGTACACATCCTCCGTGGCGTACGCGAACGAGGCCAGCGGGTCACCAGACTCCTCATCCTCACCCAGCGTTAGCTCAAGCTGTCGGGCCTTGATCAGCGAGTCCCCCGCCGCCAGGTGAATCGGCCACTCATACTTCGCAGCCTCCCCCAGCGTCCTTACCCCACTCGCCGCCATCGCCGCCACCAGCAACCGGAACCGCGCGATAGCCACCGCGAACGGGTTGATGTCCACCCCGTGCACCGAGTCCAGCGCCGCCCGGACCCGCTCGTGCACATCACGGCCCGGCCGGCCCTCGGCCCACAGCCGCACCAAGCGCCGGAACGCCCCCAGCACGAAGTGCCCCGACCCGCATGTCGGGTCGATCATCTTCAGTTCCTCGTAGCCGAACTCCCGCACCGCCGGGTTCATCGTCCGGTCGAGGATGAACTCCTCCACGAACTCCGGGGTCTGGAGCAGTGCGTACGTCTTCCGCGCGGCCTCGCTCAAGTCCTGATACAGGTCGCCCAGGAACCGCGTGTCCCAGCCCTCCGTACCGTCCTCGTTCAGCGGGTCGGTGAAGTCGTGGACGAGGACACCGCCCTCGTCCCTGCCCCGCCAGAACTCGACCAGCTCCCGCGCGCCGTCGTGCGACAGCGGGACCTGGTACAGCGGGTTGTGCCGCTGGTCGAAGAGCAGGCGTCCCGCCTGCCCCCGGCCCAGCTCCTCGAACGCCTTCTCCAGCCAACCCCGGTACGTCGGGTTGTCGTCCGACTCCACATACGCGTCGTACCGGGACTCCGCCAGCTCCCGGCGGTCGCCGTCCGGGCCCGTCAGGTACGGCTCCGGGATGAGCCGGTTGTCCTCGCAGAACCGTACGAAGACACTCCCCAGCACCCATGCCACCGCGACCTGTGTGACCCGCTCGTCCAGCCACGAGTTCCATGTCGCCGCCGTACGCCCCAGCTTCCGCGCCCGGTCGTACTCGGCCCTCAGGCGGGCGCCAATGTCCTCCAGCGCCCTCACCTGGCGCCCGAGGTCGGTCTCGACCGCCTTGACCTGCTTCTTCAGGTCGTCCAACAGAGCCTTGCGGTCGATCACTTCGCGTCTCCCTCGACAGCGGCGCTTGCCACAACGTCACCGGAACCCCGATGGGCGTTGCCCACCCAGGTGTCCGGAAGCTGAATCCACTCCCCCAGGCCGGCCTGGTACGGCACGGCCACCTGCCCCAGCCGGGGCTCGCGCGACGGGTCGCTCTGCGGGACCAGGAGCCACAGGCCCCGCCCGCCCTGGCGGGCCGCCGACGCCAGCCGGTCCAGGACGCCCATCGCGTCGTACCGCGCGAACACCCCGGCCTCCGTCAGCAGCACGGGACCGGCCCCGTCACCGCCGCCGCGCAGCAGCTCCGTGATCCGGGGCTCCACCGCGCCCCACGCCGTCCGCGCGTACTCCGCGAAACGCACCGCCCCCTTCGAGCCCGGCTCGGCGGCGTCCGCCCTGAGCAGGGTCTCCCAAGTGGGCTTGGTGCCCGGCGTGATCTGGGCGCGCAGGGCCTCAAGGAACAGCTCGGTCACCGATACCGCGGCCGTGCCCAGTCGCCCGGCGTCCAGTTCCCGTAGCGCGTCCCGGACCCGCTGCTGGCGTACGGTCAGCACTCGGAACCCGTCCCGGCGGGCCGAAGCGAGCAGCCGTTCCTCCGCCCGTATCGCGCCCGCGAGCTGCGGGTCGTCGGTGTACCGCGTCACCGCGCCGGTACGTGTGGACTGCCGCCAGGCACCCGTCGTGAGATAGCTCGACGCGTCGTCCACCCGCGTCGGCAGGTAGCGGAGCACGCCCTCGCGTTCGTGCGTGCTGAGCGACAGTTCGAAGCCGGCGTCGCGCAATGCCTTGGTGAGCGGGCCGCCGGTCGGCAGTTCGTGGTGCGTGCCGCCACGCCCGTCGGGGACGACCATCTCCGGGAAGCGGGCACGGACCCGTTCGTGTACGGCCTCGCCGGTCAGGCCCGGCTGCTGCCCCTCCGGCATTCCGGGGACCCAGCGGACGAGCCCGGCCTGGGTGAGGCGGAGCGCCCTGACCAGCGACAGGTCACGCGGGTAGATCTCCAGGCGCGGTGTGGCGGCGGCGTTCACGGACGCCGCCGCCGCCAGCTCCACCATGCGCCGCTCGTCCCAGTCCACCGCGCCCGGCGGCACCGTGAGCGCGCC